>NZ_JBVJLS010000014.1:0-251749 GCF_055584605.1 Nocardia sp. NPDC102475
ATCCGACAGCACAATCTCGACAGCAGAAGGCCCACGATGCGACACACAAAATAGGTTACATACTTACTTGCCTAATTTCAGGCGCGACACACTAGCGTCCGCCGGGTGGAGCGCGGAACGGTCGGCCGGGGCCGGCGCAGCAGCCAGGCTGGCAACGATCGCCGCGGCGGGCGCGGGTACTTCGCCACCACGGTCCCGGAGCCGATCTCCCCGTCGACTCGGAGCAGCGGCGATCCGGGCAGACTGCCCTCGGTCACCTTGTTCTTGACGGTGCCGCTGCCGGCCTGCACCCGATCGAGGTCGACCCGCCAGCCGCGCGGCACGATCAACTGGACCGTGCCGGAACCCACGGCGACATGCACGGCGACCTCGCGATGCGGGCACAGTGCCTGCGTGAAGTCGATTTTGATGCCGCCGGAGCTGCATTCGGCCGTGATCTCGGCCGGGACGATCCACGCGCCGTCCTTCACCCGCGCCCCACTGCCGGTGCGCAGTTCGATGGGTTCGCGGGCGGCGGCGATCACCGGCAGATCGGCGGTGATGGCGACGAGTTCGTGCGCCGTCTGCGCCGAATAAACCGCGACCAGCCGTTTATCCAGCTCGAGCAGATCGAGTTGCCCCTCGTCGACGGCGAGCTGCAGCTGCTTGGCCGCGACCTCGCGATCGATATCGCCGACCCGAACCGCGGGCAGGTTCTCCGGTGCGTCGGTCATGCGGCATCTCCCCTTGCTCGTCCTGACGGAGATCGTACGGACGGCTCGTTGCCGAGTCGACGACGAACGTTCGTGGCCAATTTCCGCTGCTTGTCATGGTCATGCGGTAAGACCTATGTATGCCCAGGTGGCTGCTGCACGTCGATCTCGACCAGTTCCAGGCGGCGGTGGAATTCCGCCGCCATCCGGAGCTGCGCGGCCTGCCGGTCATCGTCGGCGGCAATGGCGATCCCGACGAACCGCGCAAGGTGGTGACCTGCGCGTCGTATCCGGCCAGAGCATTCGGGGTGCGCGCCGGGATGGCATTGCGCTCGGCCAAGCGCAAATGTCCGGACGGGATCTTCCTGCCGCTGGATATGGCCACCTATGAGGAGGCTTCCGAGGAAGTCATGGCGCTGCTGCGGACCTTTCCCGGCCGCGTCGAGGTATGGGGCTGGGATGAGGCCTTCCTCGCCGCCGATACCGACGATCCGGAGCAGCTCGCCCGCGAAATCCGCAGTGCCATCGCACAATTGGAACTGACCTGCGCCATCGGCATCGGCGACAACAAGCTCACGGCCAAGCTGGCGACCGGCTTCGCCAAATCCGCGGGCAAGTCCTCGGCCGCGCCCGCCGATACCGTCGGCGCGGCGGCGGGGATCTTCCGGCTCACCGCCGCGAACTGGGTCGAGGTGATGGCACACCGGCCGACGAATGCGCTGTGGGGCATCGGAAATCGGATCGCCGCGCGGATGACCGAACTCGGCATCGAAACCGTCGCCGACCTGATGGCCGCCGATCGCCAGCGCCTAGCCGCCGAATTCGGTCCGAATACCGGCCCGTATCTCTGGGTGCTCGGCCACGGCAAAGGCGATACGGACGTCACCACCGAACCGCGAATTCCGGTGGGCCGCAGTAAATCCGAGACCTTCCCACACGACCTGACCGATCCCGAGGAGATCCGCGCCCAGGTGGCGCGATTGGCCACCGAGGTCGGCGAGGAGATGGCCGCCGCGGGTCGCACCCCGCTGCGCGTCTCGGTGACCGTCCGCAGCAATACCTTCTATACCCGTAGCAAGCAGGAGAAACTCCCCGAGCCGACCACCGATATCGCGGCCATCGTGGAAACCGCCCTGCGCATCATCGACCGGTTCGAACTGGATCGCCCGGTCAGGCTGCTCGGCGTGCGCCTCGAACTCGTACCGCAATAGCCGGCGGCGAAGATCCGCCCCGGCACCGGCCGACGCTCGTATGCTCGTCGGCATGGAGTTCTGGGCGATGGTGGCACAAGAATCGGACAGCGGGATCGTGCTCACGCGGCAGCAGGTCAACGAGGAATTCCTCGGGCCGGGTGAGGTCACGATCAAGGTGCACTACTCGAGCGCGAACTACAAGGACGGGCTGGCGATCACCACGGGCGGCGGCGTGGTCCGGAATTATCCGATCATCCCCGGCATCGATATCACCGGTGAGGTCGTCACCTCCGAGGTCGACGATTTCGCGCCCGGCGATCAGGTGGTGGCGCACGGCTATGACATCGGCGTTTCGCACCACGGCGGCTTCGCCGAATACGCCAGGGTGCCCGCCGACTGGGTCGTCAAGCTCGACGATCTGAGCACCCGTGACGCGGCCGCGCTCGGCACCGCGGGTTTCACCGCCGCGCTCAGCGTGCAGGGCCTGCTCGATCACGAACTCACCCCGGACACCGGCGCGGTACTGGTCACCGGTGCGACGGGCGGTGTCGGCAGCGTGGCCATCGACATCCTGTCGGGCCTCGGCTTCGAGGTGATCGCCTCCACCGGAAAGACCGATGCGGGTGATCGGCTGGCCGAACTCGGCGCGAACGAGGTGATCGGCCGTCTGCCGGAGGATCCGGATGCGAAACTGCGTCCACTGTCCAAGGCCACCTGGGCCGGTGCGGTGGACAGCGTCGGCGGCAAATCCCTCGCCTATATTCTCAGCGCGATCGGCTACGGCGGTGCGGTCGCGGTCAGCGGCCTGACCGGCGGACCGGATCTGCCGACCACCGTCATGCCCTTCATCCTGCGCGGCGTATCGCTGCTCGGCATCGACTCCGCGTACGTCCCGATCGACAAGCGCCGCGCGCTGTGGGCACGACTCGCCAATGAGCTGCGGCCCCAGCACCTTTCGACCATCGAGAACTTCGCTCCCATTACCGAGGCCGAGCAGGTCCTGCACGCGATTCAGCACGGCAGGCATTCCGGTCGCACCGTATTCGGCGTCGCAGGCGAATTCTGACAGTACGCACCGAAGCCCGGTTCGAGCCGGGCTTCGGTGTGCTCAGGCTGCGACTTCGACCGGCTCGTCCGCGAACTGCGTGCGGTACAGCTCCGCGTAGCGCCCATCGGCGGCCAGCAGTTGGGTGTGCGTGCCGCGCTCCACGATTCGGCCGTCCTCGAGCACCAGGATCTGGTCGGCGGCCCGAATGGTGGAGAGGCGATGTGCGATGACCAGTGCGGTTCGACCGTCCAGCGCTTCGGAAAGCGCCTCTTGGACAGCGGCTTCCGAGGTCGAGTCCAGTGAGGCTGTCGCCTCGTCCAGGATCACCACGCGTGGTTGTTTGAGCAGCAGCCGCGCAATGGTCAGTCGCTGGCGTTCACCGCCGGAGAGGCGATAGCCGCGTTCACCGACGACGGTATCCAGACCGTCCTGCAGTGAGGTCACCAGCTCACGCAACCGGGCCCGCTGCAACGCATCCCACAGCTCGGCCTCGGTGGCCTCCGGTCGGGCCAGCAGCAGATTGGCGCGGATGGTGTCGTGGAACAGGTGGCCGTCCTGGGTGACCAGGCCGACGGTGTCCCGGATCGATGTCGTGGTCAGCTCGCGCACATCCGTGCCATTCAGCCGCACCGCACCACCGTCCACGTCGTAGAGCCGGGAAACGAGTTGGGCCACAGTGGATTTCCCGGCACCGGAGGAACCGACCAGCGCGACGAGCTGACCGGGCTCGGCTCGCAGCGAAACATTGTGCAGCACGTCTACCCCGCCGCGGGTATCCAGTGTCGCGACATCCTCGAGCGAGGCGAGCGACACTTTGTCCGCCGACGGGTAGCCGAAGGTGACATTGTCCAGTTCCACCGCGACCGGACCCGCTGGCACCGCGACGGCATCCGGTGCGTCCTCGATCAGCGGTTTCAGATCCAGCACCTCGAAGACCCGCTCGAAGCTCACCAGCGCGGACATGATCTCCATCCGAGCACTGGCCAGCGCGGTGAGCGGTGTGTAGAGGCGGGTCAGCAGCAGCGAAAGCGACACCACTGCACCGGCATCAAGCTGGCCGCGCAGCGCGTACCACCCGCCGAGTCCGTAGACCAGTGCCAGTGCCAGCGCCGAAACCAGGGTCAGCGAGGTGACGAAAACCGTCTGCAGCATCGCCGTGCGCACCCCGATATCGCGCACCCGACGCGCCCGGAGTGCGAATTCGTCCGACTCCTGCTGCGGCCGTCCGAACAGCTTCACCAGCGTCGCGCCGGGTGCGGAGAACCGTTCGGTCATCTGAGTGCTCATCGCCGCATTGAGACCCGCGGCTTCGCGCTGCAATCCGGCCAGCCGATTGCCCATCCGCCGCACCGGAACCACGAATATCGGCAGCAGCACCAGCGCGAGCAGCGTGATCTGCCAGGAGATGCGGACCATGACGGCGAGGGTGAGCGCGAGAGTGACCAGATTCGTGACGACACCGGAGAGCGTGTCGCTGAACGCGCGCTGAGCGCCGATCACATCACTGTTCAAACGGCTGACCAGCGCGCCGGTGCGGGTCCGGGTGAAGAACGCGATCGGCATCTTCTGCACATGATCGAACACGGCCGTGCGCAGATCCAGGATCAGCCCCTCACCGATCCGCGAGGACAGCCAGCGAATGATCACCCCGAGTGCGGCATCGACCACCGCGAGCCCGCCGATCAGGACGGCGAGAGTGACCACGACGCGCGGCGCCGCGCCGCCGACGATGTCGTTGACCACCCGACCGGCCAGCACCGGCGTCGCCACCGCGAGCAGTGCGGACACCACGCTGAACAGCAAGAACGCACCGATCCGGCGGCGGTGCGGCCGCGCGAACCGCAGAATGCGCTGCGCGGTCGCGAGCCGGAACGGCCGCTGCTCCTGCGGCGCGTTCGCCCGCCGATACATCTGGCTCCAGGCCACCGATTCGATACTCACTGTGCTGCTCCCTCTCGCTCCCCGCCCATCGAACACCTGGCCACCGACATTAAGACCTCAACAAAGGTTGAGTGCAAGTCCATTCCACGCGGATTCCGCGCACAGCGAAACCGCCGCATCCAGTCCTTGGCGCCAACCACTGGGTGCGGATCCGGCAAAGGTGTCCGGAACAGGACATCAGTGCCGATTCGAACCAGAGTACGGATCCGGACAAAGGGTCCGGATGTGGCGCGGGTGGTCGGGGATGTGCGTGCATAGGCTGGTGGGGTGAGCGAGGACCAGATGTCCCATGCGTTGCGTCGCAGGATCGCGGGTGAGGTCGACGCGTCCTTGCGTCGGCGCGCCGAGTACTCCTCCGATGCGTCGAATTATCGGGTGCTTCCGGCCGCGGTTGTTTTTCCGCGCGAGGCCGAGGATGTGGCGCGCACGCTCGAATTCGCCAAGGGTAATGGGCTGCCGGTTACCGCGCGTGGTGCGGGGACGTCGGTGGCGGGCAATGCCATCGGCCCCGGGATAGTCGTGGACTTCAGCCGACATATGAATGGCATCGGTGAGCTGGACCCGCAACGGCGCATCGCACGCGTCCAACCCGGCGTTGTCCTCGCTGAATTACAGCGAGAGGCCGCAGTTCACGGGCTGCGGTTCGGGCCAGATCCGTCGACGCAGAATCGGTGCACGCTGGGCGGGATGATCGGCAACAATGCGTGCGGACCGCATGCGGTGGCATGGGGGCGCACCTCGGATAATGTGCGTGAGCTGCGCATTCTCGATGGGACGGGAGCCGAGCGGACGCTGGCGGCGGACCCGTCCGTAATTCCCGGCCTGCCCGAATTCACCAGGGCCGGTCTCGCGGTGATCCGCACCGAACTCGGCCGATTCGGTCGACAGGCCTCCGGCTACGGGCTGGAACATCTACTGCCGGAACGTGGTTCGGGTGTCGCGAAGTCATTCGTTGGCACCGAGGGGACCTGCGGGTTGCTGCTCGAAGCGACGGTAGATCTGGTCCCGTTGCCGCGGGCCACGGTTCTCACAGTGCTCGGTTATCCCGATATCGCGACGGCCGCAGACGATGTCGCGGCGGTCATGGCCTGCGACCCGATTGCGGTCGAGGGCATCGATGCGCGACTGGTCGATATCGTGCGCGTGCACCGCGGAGCCACCAGCGGTGTGCCGGAACTGCCGCGCGGTAGCGGCTGGCTGTTCGTCGAGTCCGTCGGTGATACTCCCGCCGAGGCATATGCCGCGGCCGAGCAGCTCTGCCGAACCGTCGGTGCGATGGACTCCAGGATTGTCACCGATCCCGGTGCCGCCGCGGCACTTTGGCGCATTCGTGCCGAAGGCGCGGGACTGGCCGGTCGCACTCCGGCGGGTCATCCGGCCTGGCCGGGCTGGGAGGATGCGGCCGTCCCGACCGAGCACCTCGGTGCGTATCTGCGCGATTTCGCGACGCTGACAACGGACCACGGCGTGGACGGACTGCTCTACGGTCACGTCGGCGACGGCTGCATCCACGTCCGTCTCGATCTGCCGATTGCCGATGCGCCGCAACGCTTTCGGAACTTCATATTGGATGCGACCGAGCTGGTGGTCCGCTACGGCGGCTCGCTATCCGGCGAGCACGGCGATGGCCGGGCCCGCTCGGAATTGCTCTCGATCATGTACTCCCAGGACGCGCTCGACGCATTCGCCGGGTACAAGGCGCTTTTCGATCCAGATGATGTGTTGAACCCGGGCGTCCTGGTTGCGCCGCGTCCCATCGATGCCGACCTGCGGCTGGTCGGAGTGCGGCCGATCGGAGCGGGCGGCTTCGCATTTCCGCACGACAACGGCGATATCGCCACGGCCGTGCATCGCTGCGTCGGTATCGGCAAATGCCGCGCCGACACCCGCGCGACCGGTGGTTTCATGTGTCCGTCGTATCTGGCCACCGCCGACGAGAAGGACAGCACCCGTGGCCGAGCGCGGGTGCTGCAGGAGGTGGTGCGCGGTGCACTCCCCTGGTCGTCCGAGGCGGTCGCCGAATCGCTCGATCTGTGTCTGTCCTGCAAGGCATGTCGTTCCGACTGCCCGGCCGGGGTCGATGTGGCGACCTACAAATCCGAGGCGCTCTACCGCCGCTACCGGCGCCGCCCGCGTCCGATCGATCATTACTCTCTGGGTTGGCTGCCGCGCTGGCTCGGTGTCGCGGGTCGCATGCCGCGCGCGGCGAATGCGCTGGCCGAAATCGGGTGGTTGCGCCGAATCGCCCTGCGTGCGGGTGGAATTGATCCGCGACGTGCGGTACCGCGACTCGCCGACCGCGGTTTCCGCAGGAGCTGGCACGAGCGGGGGGACTCTGACGGGGCACCCGAAGTGCTGCTGTGGATCGACACCTTCACCGACGCCTTCGACCCCGAAATAGCCCAGGCCGCAGTACAACTGATCGAATCCCTCGGCTACCGAGTCCGGATACCGCGACGGCGCCTGTGCTGCGGGCTCACCTGGATCAGCACCGGACAACTCGAGGGTGCTCGGGCTCGGCTGCGTGCGACACTGACCGAATTGGATGAGCATGTGCGCGGCGGCGGCATCGTCGTCGGCCTCGAGCCGTCCTGTACGGCGGTCCTGCGCTCGGACCTGCCGGAACTGCTACCGGACGACCCGCGCGCGGCTGCTACCGCCGCTGCCGTGCGCACGCTCGCCGAATTCCTTGCCGAACAGCCGAACTGGCGGCCGCCACCACGACCGGGACACTCGGTGGTCGTCCAACCGCATTGCCATCACCATGCCGTAATCGGCTTCGACAAAGATCGCCAATTATTAGCTAGCATGCAGATAAATGTGACAGAGGTCACCGGCTGCTGCGGTCTGGCCGGAAATTTCGGAATGCAATCCGGCCATTACGACATTTCGGTCGCCATCGCCGAGAATGGCTTGCTCCCGGCGCTACGGAATGCCGACGAAGATTCGATCTTCATAGCCGACGGGTTCTCGTGCCGAACCCAGGCCATGCAGCTGAGCGGCCGCCGAGGCCTGCACTTCGCGCAATTCCTGCTCGGCGAATGAGCCTCAGCTGCCGAACGGCAGCGTGCCGGACGGAATCTGGTAGCCCGAACTGCCCGCGGAAACCGCACCCCAGGCATTGAGCAACCAGTTGAGCGCGTTGGTGATCATTTCGTACCTCCGTTATGGCGACTGCCAACTATTTGCCGAACGCATCAATATCGCCACACCAATTCTTCGCGTTACAAAATAGCGGGGACCAGTGATTATGCCGAATCCGTATGACAAAATCGCACATTCGGACCGAAACAATTGCGAGCCGGGCAACATCCGAGGCCCGCGCGCCCGCCGCCCTCCTACCGGGGCACAATGGGGCGGTGCGCAATCAGACGGCCGCGCCGGAGCGGAACCGGACCGGCCTGACCAGGACGATCACGGCCGAGCGGCCGATCGATCTCGCGTCCACCCTCGCGCCACTTTCCCGCGGCCACGGCGACCCCTGCCACCAGGTCACCCATGACGGCGCGCACTGGCACGCCTCCCGAATGCCTACCGGCCCGGTCACCTACCGCCTGATCCAAGCCGATCGCCACACCACCGACGCCCGCGCCTGGGGTCCGGGCGCTGCCGAATTCCTCGACGGACTCGACCACATGCTGTGCCTGGATGAGGACGTCTCCGACTTCGCCCCCGAACATCCGAAGATCGTCGACGCGCACCGCCGCTTTCCCGGACTGCGCATGCTGCGCACCGGCCTGGTCTTCGAGGCCTTGGTACCCGCCGTGCTGGAACAGAAGGTGCACACCGTCTCCGCCCGCGCATCATGGCGAAAGCTGGTGCGGCAGTTCGGCTCTCCCGCCCCCGGCCCCGCCCCCGCCGGACTGCTGCTGCCACCCGACGCCGATACCTGGCGCAAGATCCCGTCCTGGACCTGGCACCGCGCCAATGTCGGGCCGCAGCGCGCGCAGACGATCGTGCGCGCCGCCCGGGTGGCGGACGCGCTGGAGCGGGCGGCGGCCGAAAGTCCGGCCGAAGCCGCCCGCCGCCTGCGCACGGTGCCCGGTATCGGGGTGTGGACCGCCGCCGAGATCGGGCAGCGCGCCTTCGGTGACGCGGATGCCCTCTCGGTCGGCGACTACCACCTCGCGGCCATCGTCGGCTGGACCCTGCTCGGTGAACCCATCGACGACGACGCGATGGTCGAATATCTGGAACCGCTACGGCCACATCGCTATCGGGCCGTCCGCCTGCTGGAGATCAGCGGTTACGCGCACAAGCCGAAGTTCGGCCCGCGCACCCCGCTCACCGATCACACCTGGCACTGAGCGGATCCGCCGGACAACTCGCTTCGGCAGGCCGTATTTCGTCTGCGCGACAGCCTGCCGTCGATGTGCCAGGGACTCGGCGGTTACCCAGCGCAGCACCCGAATGCAGTCGGCAAGCACCTCCGGGACGCCCGGTGGCTCGGCAGCGGGCCTCATAACGGCAGGGCGCGCTCGTCCAGCACACATTTGCCCGCCTCGACCAGCGTGGTCCGCGCCGCACGGCGGACAAGGCACCGGTCGACGGTGCAGTCGATATGCAACTGCATTGCGGCGTGGGCTTGTTCGGTTGTCAGCACACCAGGGTTGTTTCCGCAGGCCAATAGGGATACGACGGGCATGTGCAGGTTGGTGAGTTGCATCAGGCGACCTCCGCCCGGCGGCGCACCGCGCGGACTTGTCGGGTGTATCGGGAGATCGGTCCCTGATCCCACGGTGCCTGTCGAACCGCCATCCCCAACGCCTCGAGTACGGTGAGGCCGACCTCGTCCGCGAGATCGCCGACCGCGGCGAACAGCGAAGGCACCACCTCAGCAACCTTCAGAGCGGCAACCGCCTGGTCGCAGGTCAGCGTGCGTCCGGGCAAATAAGAAACCACCCAGTTCTCCTGCCCGACGCTGCGGGCACGATGCGGGGTCAAATCGCTGGTCATCAAGGACGACGCTATGACACTTACAGCCATGACTCCTCGTTCCTACTTGCGATTCCTGCGGGGCTCGCGACGCGCCCGGAGGCGGTAGCTTGCGTGACCACGGAGGGCGCCGCGAGCGTCGCCATCGAATACTGTGCGCGCCCGGAGGTTTCACAGGAGGAGGGGAAAGGCGCCTGTTCGGCTCCGGGCACACTCTCAGCACACCATCGCGGCAGGTGGTGAACAGCGTCCTTGGTGGATATCCAAAGATTTGAGGCGAATTCCCAGCACAAAACCCAGCAGGGAAGGGAGGATTCTCCATAGTGGACGAAAGAGCCCTCTGCCCAAGCGAAGTGCCGGGGAACCGAGCTTGTGGGGTCGCCCGGAGCAACCGTTGGGTTTGCATCCGAACCCGCGGCGTGAGCGAGCGCAGCGAGCGAACCATGTAACAGGGCGCATCGCGCACGCCGGAGCCGAGCCTCAGCGAGGCGCAGGCGTGAGCGACGGGCCCGGAGGCGGGAGCCTGCGTAACCACGGAGGGACCCGAGAACGTCGCAGTTGAATACAGAACGGAGCGTGCTGTGTCAGCGAATTCGGCAAGAGCATCGGAAACCCCGGACCGGCTATCCCCTGAGAACGCCGCCTCCACTCTACCTAGGCGCCAGCTCGGCAGGTATCTCCGGGACTGGCGGACCCAATCGGGTCTCACCATCGCGGATGCATCCAGGCTGATGGAGTGGGGTGCAAGCACGTTGCAGCGCTTGGAAAAAGGCCAGGCCGACCGCATTCGAACGATCGACATCCAAGAACTGTGTCGTATCTACGGCATACCGGACGAATTGTCCGATGGCCTCAAGGGCCTGGCCCAGCAAGCCGCCGTCAAGAGCTGGTGGCATGCATACGGCGATCTCATCCCCGAAAATTTCGACGTCTATGTCGGTTTGGAGGCATCGGCACAAAAACTGACCTCCTACCAATCCGAAATCGTACTAGGCCTACTTCAGATTGCCGACTATGCCAGGGCACTCAATCGTCTTGGCTACCCGGATGATTCGGACGCGGAGATCGAGCGCCGAGTCCAATTGCGTATGCAGCGACAGGCTTTGATCACTCGTAAGGTCGCACCGGCGACGGTGAACGTGATCCTGCACGAGTCGGTTTTGCATCGGGTGGTCGGTGGCGCCAAAGTGATGGCGGCGCAGCTACGTCATCTTGCCGATATCAGCACCCAACCCAATATCTCCCTGCGTATTCTGCCGTTCGCGGCCGGTGTTCCGCTCGGAGTGTCCACCGGACCGTTCACAGTTCTCGAATTCGGT
Source organism: Nocardia sp. NPDC102475 (assembly GCF_055584605.1). NCBI lineage: Bacteria > Bacillati > Actinomycetota > Actinomycetes > Mycobacteriales > Nocardiaceae > Nocardia > Nocardia sp. NPDC102475. Next base: position 11,129 of record NZ_JBVJLS010000014.1, read on the forward strand.
ATCGATAGCAAAGGCCAGCCGATCGAGCCGCCGGTGGTGTACGCAGAGGGCTTCACGGGGGATCTCTACCTCGAAAGACATGCTGATGTACGGCGGTACGATCGTGCGCACGAGTGCCTCCAGCGCTGCGCGCTGGATATTCAACCCAGTAGACATCTGCTCCGGCAGATAGCGAAGGAGTATGTGGCATGAGTATGGATTTGGTTGGCGCGCAATGGGTCAAGAGCACGCGCAGCGGTGCGGGCAAGGACTGCGTCGAGGTCGCTTTTCTCGCGGGCGGCCGGATCGGCGTACGCGACAGCAAAAATCCCGGTGGACCTGCCCTCGTCTTCGGTACGGGCGCATGGCACGCTTTCACCGCAGGTGTTGCGGGCGGCGAGTTCTGAGGAGTTGCGGGCGTGAGCATCAATGAGGGCGCGAAAGTAGATTTGACCGGTGCGGTCTGGCGTAAAGCCGGCGAGGGCGCGGGTAAGGACAGCGTCGAGGTGGCGCTATTGGATGCCGGGCATGTCGCGTTGCGGGACGGTAAGGACCCGGACGGGCCGGTCCTGGTCTTCACCCCCGGTGAGTGGGCCGCTTTCACAGCGGGTGTGTACGATGGTGAGTTCGACCGGCCCGAGTCCTAGGGTGATCGACCCGGCGGTGTCGTTCCCGCCGGGTTCGGTCACGTGACGACAGACCGGGTCCCGGCCGTATTGATCAGATCTGCCCGGGAAGATCACGAAATAGCGCAGATTCGACAACGAAATCGCGTTTGCCGAGGGTCATTACGGGTAGCCCACTTCTTGTGGACCGTGGGCTCAAGAGTTCCCATCCCCGGTACAAGAAATTGCGGCCGGGCGATTGGGTGGAATGGCTGATCGTGGCACTGCTTTTCGCGGTGTCCGCGGTCGGCGTATTCGTCCTGACCGGCTCGTTCCTCTCGGCACTTTTCGTCGGAGTGCTCGTGTGGGTCGTCGCCGTCGGGGTTGTCGCGTTGTTATAAGGGTGCGCCGACCGGCCGGGTATTCCTACCCCGGCCGGTGGTCCAGTTTCGGTTGATCAGCGCCGGAAGAGCTTGTTGCCCAACCAGACCAGCGGATCGTACTTCTTGTCCGCCACCCGTTCCTTCATCGGAATCAGGGCATTGTCGGTGATCTTGATGTGTTCCGGGCAGACCTCGGTGCAGCATTTGGTGATATTGCAGAGCCCGAGTCCCTGCTCTTCCTGAGCCAGATCGCGACGGTCGGCCACATCGAGCGGATGCATCTCCAATTCGGCGATCCGCATCAGGAAGCGCGGACCGGCGAACGACTCCTTGTTCTCCTCGTGGTCGCGGACCACGTGACAGGTGTTCTGACACAGGAAACATTCGATGCACTTGCGGAACTCCTGGGAGCGTTCCACATCGACCTGCTGCATCCGGTAGTCGCCCGGCTTCAGGTCATCCGGCGGTGTGAAAGACGGTATCTCCCTGGCCTTCTGGTAGTTGAACGACACATCGGTCACCAGATCGCGGATCACCGGGAAGGTGCGCATCGGCGTGACGGTGATCAACTCGTCCGGCTGGAAGGTCGACATCCGGGTCATGCACAACAGCCGCGGCCGCCCGTTCACCTCGGCCGAACACGAACCGCATTTGCCCGCTTTACAATTCCACCGCACCGCGAGATCCGGGGCCTGGGTGGCCTGCAGCCGGTGGATGATGTCGAGCACCACCTCGCCCTCGTTCACCAGGACGGTGAAGTCGTGCAGTTCCCCGCCGTCGATATCACCGCGCCACACGCGGAATTTGGCGTCGTAACCCATTCTCACGCCTCGCCTTCCGTGGCCGAAACCGAACCTGCCGGATGGGAGGCGAGATCGGCTGAGTTGTAGTACTTTTCGAGCTCGCCCAGATCGAAGAGCGCGAGCAGATCGTCGCGCATCGGGATCTGGTCCTCCGGGGTGACCCGCACGCCGGGCACCGGTCCGTCCGCATCGGCGGAATCGACCGCGCACACCAGCAGCTTGTTGCGCCACTCCGGATCCATGGCGGGGAAGTCGTCGCGGGTGTGTCCGCCGCGACTCTCGGTGCGCAATAGCGCCGCTTGCGCGACACATTCGCTGATCAGCAGCATATTGCGCAGGTCGAGGGCGAGATGCCAGCCCGGGTTGAACTGCCGGTGCCCCTCCACGGTCACACTGTCGAAGCGGGTCCGCAGTTCGGCGAGGCGCTCGATGGCCTCCTGCAATTCGTGTTCCTTGCGGATGATGCCGACCAGATCGTTCATGGCCTGCTGCAGATCGGTGTGCAGGGTGTATGGGTTCTCGCCGGTCCCTTCGGCGGGCGGATCGAACGGCGCCACGGCGGCTTTCGCGGCCGCGTCGATGTCGGCATCGGCCACCACGGGGCGCTCGGACAGTTGTTCGACGTAGGTCGCTGCGCCGAGTCCGGCCCGCCGACCGAATACCAGTAGATCGGACAGCGAATTGCCGCCGAGCCGGTTCGAGCCGTGCATACCGCCGGAACACTCACCCGCGGCGAACAAGCCGGGCACGGTGGCCGCGCCGGTATCCGGCTCGACCTCGATGCCGCCCATCACGTAGTGGCACGTCGGGCCGACCTCCATCGGCTCCTTCGTAATATCTACGTCCGCAAGCTCTTTGAACTGATGGTGCATCGAGGGCAGCCGCCGCCGGATCTCCTCGGCGGGCAGGCGCGAGGCGATATCCAGGTACACGCCACCGTGTTCGGTGCCGCGTCCCTCCTTCACCTCCGAGTTGATGGCGCGGGCCACTTCGTCGCGCGGCAGCAGATCCGGTGTGCGGCGGGCGGAGTCGTTATCGCGCAACCACTGATCGGCCTCTTCCTCGGTCTCGGCGTACTGCCCCTTGAAGACCGGCGGAATGTACTCGAACATGAACCGCTTGCCTTCGGTGTTCTTGAGCACCCCACCGTCACCGCGCACACCCTCGGTGACCAGAATGCCCTTCACACTGGGCGGCCAGACCATGCCGGTCGGATGGAACTGCAGGAACTCCATATTGATCAGCGTCGCGCCGGCCCGCAGGGCCAGCGCGTGGCCGTCACCGGTGTACTCCCACGAGTTCGAGGTGACCTTGTAGGACTTGCCGATGCCGCCGGTCGCGACCACCACGGCGGGCGCCTCGAACAGCACGAACCGGCCGGACTCGCGCCAGTACCCGAACGCACCGGCGATCCGGTCGCCGTCCTTGAGCAATTCGGTGATGGTGCATTCGGCGAAAACCTTGATGCGCGACTCGTAGTCGCCCGTTTCCGCGAAATCCTCCTGCTGCAGCGAAACGATCTTCTGCTGCATGGTTCGGATGATCTCGAGTCCGGTGCGGTCGCCGACGTGCGCCAGGCGCGGGTAGGTGTGGCCACCGAAGTTGCGCTGGCTGATCCGGCCGTCAGCGGTCCGATCGAACAGCGCCCCATAGCTTTCCAGTTCCCACACCCGGTCGGGTGCCTCCTGGGCGTGCAATTCGGCCATGCGCCAGTTGTTGAGGAACTTGCCTCCGCGCATGGTGTCCTTGAAATGGACTTGCCAGTTGTCCTTTTCATTGGCATTACCCATCGAGGCGGCGCATCCGCCCTCGGCCATCACGGTGTGCGCCTTGCCGAACAACGACTTGCACACCACCGCGACGGAGAGACCGTGTTCGCGTGCTTCGATCACCGCGCGCAGTCCGGCGCCCCCGGCACCGATGACGACGACGTCGTACTTGTGCCGTTCCACTTCTGGCATGGCCGCGAAACTCCTGGTTTGTGAGGGCGGTTAGTTGATGAACCGCAGATCCGAAATCGTCTCGCTGGCAACCAACATCACGTAGAAGTCGGTCAGCACGAGCGTGCCGAGGGTGGTCCAGGCCAGCGCCATATGCCGGGTATTGAGCTTGGAGACCTGGGTCCAGAACCAGTACCGCACCGGGTGGGCGGAGAAGTGCTTGAGCTTGCCGCCCATGATGTGCCGGCAGGAATGGCACGACAGCGTGTAGGCCCACAGCAGCACCACATTGCCGACCAGGACGATATTGCCGAGACCGAAGCCGAAACCGCCGGTCTTGCCGTGGAACGCGGTGATCGCGTCGTAGGTGTTGATCAGCGAAACCAGCACGGCCACATAGAAAAAGTAGCGGTGCACGTTCTGGATGATCAGCGGCAGTTTGGTCTCGCCGGTGTACTTGGCGTGCGGTTCGGCGACCGCGCACGCGGGCGGAGAGAACCACACCGCGCGGTAGTAGGCCTTGCGGTAGTAGTAGCAGGTGAGCCGGAACCCGAGCAGGAACGGCAGCACCAGGAAGCCCAGCGGCAGGATGGCCGGGATGTGGCCGAACCATGCGCCGAAATGGCTGGAGCCCTCGACGCAGTCGCTGCTCACGCACGGTGAGTAGAACGGGGTCAGGTAGTGGTACTCCGGAACCCAATATGCCGTTCGCACATACGATCTGATCGTCGCGTAGGTGACGAAAGCGGCTAGTCCGACGGCGGTTACCAGCGGTGGGACCCACCACCGGTCGGTGCGCAGGGTGCGGGTGGAGATGGCGGCCCTGGTCTTGCTGAAGACGCCGGTGCCCGTTTCCGGGGCGGCGGTCGGTGCGGCACTCACAGGTGGATGCCTCGCTGATCTGCTGTGCGGATGGTCCGCGCGACCTCCGCAATCGAATGTGATGCTGAGCACCATACGACACCCCCGCTATGGCTCGAGCGGGGTCCCGGCAAAGCCGACCCGCCTGGGGGGACGTGATTTCTGCCACATTCGATCGAGGTTTGGTCGCCACACAGGGCGGTGAACCCGTTACACCGCGCAGATCAGAGCGGTATTGCGAGCAGATACGGTCGCGGGCCCGCTCGGCGTCGAGCCGGGTCCGCGAACCGGATTACTTTGTGCGCGGGCGGGAATGGAAGCCGAGGCCCTCGTCCTGTGCGCCCATCCACGCGGCTTCGTCGGATTTGCTGTCCGGTACGTAGATGGTCTCTTGCGGACGGCGCGTGATCTCCTGCGGCGGCGACTGCTCGAGTTCGTCGGCATCGATGACGAGCCGCTCGAGGTCGTTTTCCAGTCGTCGCACCGAATTGGCGTCGCCGTAGTGGGAGCGCAGTGCGCCGATGGATTGCCGGAGCTGGCCGACCGCGTAGCGCAGTTCCGCTATGTCGCTGCGTGTCATCGATACCTCCTGTGTTCCTTGGCGGACAGACGAACTCGATGGGTAGCGATGGGTTCCATGGTCTGCCTGGGAACGCGCTCTACCGAGTCGTGTGACTCACCACACAACGTGATCTTTAACACAGTACGTGAGGAATTCGATTTTGGCTCGTGGTGCCCACAATTTCGGTGGTTCGCCCGAATGTTGCCGAGTGTTGGCTACCGGCCTGTTGTGTGTTCCGACGAACGGTTCGTCAGCTGGCGGTGGCGTATTCGGGGCCGTGCCCGTGCATGGCGGTGACGGCCCGGTCGAACAGCGCGACGATGGACAACGCCACCTCCTCGGCCCGCTCCAGATGCACGCTGTGGCCCGCGCCCTCGAGCCGGACCAACTCCGAGCCCACCAGTTGCGAGGCGAGTACCACCGAATGTGCGAAGGGCACAACGATGTCGGCCGACCCGGCCAGCACCAGCGCCGGAATGCCGCCGAGGTGGTGCAGCGATGCGGTCTCGTCGAAGGTCATCAGCGAGGCCAGGAAGCTCGACATGGTGAGCAGCGGGGTTTCGTTCATCATCGCGGCGGCCACCGCGACCATGCGCGGATTCGTCCGCTTGGTGCCCATATTCGCCTCGCGGGCGATCGGCTCGAAGATCCGGCGGGAAAGACGCTTCGAGGCCTGCATGAATCGGGGCGCTCGCAGCACCGCGAGCTGCAACGAGTTCACCGCGCGCCGATTCAGGAAACGGCCGAGCCCGACCTCGGTGATGCCATTGGCCGCACCTGCGATGAGGCCGACGCCGACCACCCGGGTGCCGATGGTCGCCGGGAACAGCCGGGCGTAGGCGAGGGTGACCATCGCGCCCATCGAATGTCCGATGAGGATGATCGGGCCGGTCGGCGCGACCGACCGCAGCACGGCGTCGAGGTCGTGGCCGAGTTGCTCGATGGTGTAGGTCGAGGGATGGGCAACGCCGGATTCGCCGTGTCCGCGGTGGTCGTAAAAGACCATCCGTACGTCCGAACTGCTGTGCTTACCCGCCCCGCCCGCTTCGCCGGCTGCCATCTCCAATTGCCGCAACAGTTGATCGCGCAGGAATGACCAGGACTCGGCCCGCAGACAGTGACCGTGTGCGAAGACGACGGTCAGTCGAGCATCGTCGGCGCCGAAGGTGCGGACCGCGATCGGGGTGCCGTCGTCGGCCGATACCGTCATCCGGTGGCCGTCGTATTCGGCGGCTCGGCGGGCAGTCGTCGTGGACATGACGATTCTCCTGTGTCTGGTAGGACACCCGGTTCGGAGCGTTCTTGCCCGGTTGTCGGGCGGAATTCCCGCCCCGTTAGCGTGCCATACCGTCCGTTATGTACGCGTTGTCCAACTGACGCCGCTGATCGACCTGGCCCGGGCGCGCGAGCCCGTGGATCGGTAAATCTATGAATGGATAGGTCAGGCGCTAGATTCCGGTAGACGTCCATGATCGACCCGTGGCATTGCCATCTATCGGGTAATCGATCGGATCTCCTAGAGTCCGCTAGAAATTGTTATGGGACCGTAACCATACGTCGAGTATCGGAAATATGTCTATATCTAGAAATTTTCCGAGATATATGAATACTCATCACGCGAAGAGCCGTCACCCACGCATGGGTGACGGCTCGTCGCGGTTGCGCGCCTAGGTGCCCGCGTGGCTACGGGTCGACGGCAGGAACGGTCGCAGCAGGTTGGTCTCGGTCGACGGTCCCACCTGCCATTCGGCGATCCACGGTCCGGTGCCCTCGCTCGGATCGAAGATGCCACCCTCGAGCCACTCGTAGCGGCCGTCGAGGATGTGGCGGGTGAGGGTGCGATCGTCGTCATCGGTGTTGTCCCACAGCGCGTCGAACAACTTCTTCACCCGGATCCGCGACTGCCTGCTGAACGTATCGGCCAATTCCTCGGCGGCCTTGGCCTCCGGCGCGCCCGCGGTCCGCAGTGCCTGCGCGCGCACGCAGGCGGCCGAGATCGCGAACAACTCCGCGCCGATATCGACGATGCGGCCGAGGAAGTTCTGCCGGTATTCCAGTCCGGCCTGCCAGCGCGCCATCGCGTACATCAGCGATCTGGCCTGCTTGCGGGCGCTGCGCTCGACGAAGCGCAAATGCCGTGCCAGCGGACCGAATTCGGCATAGGTCGCGGGCACCGTGCCCGCGCCGACGGCCAGTTGCGGGAACCACTTGGCATAGAAACCACCCGCGCCGACCGCCGCCTTGGCCTTGTCCTTGAACTCCGCATTCCGATCGACCAGCGCACCGGCGGCGGCCATATGGGCATCGGCCATCTCCCTGGCGACCAGCAGTCGCATGATTTCGCTGGACCCCTCGAAAATGCGGTTGATCCGCAGATCGCGGACCAGCTGTTCGGCTCCGACCGCGCGCTCACCGCGGGCCCGCAGCGACGCCGCCGTCTCGTAGCCCCGGCCGCCGCGGATCTGCACGAGTTCGTCGGCGATCTGGCAGCTCATTTCGCTGGCCCAGAGCTTGGCCAGGGCCGCTTCGATGCGGATATCGTTGCGGGCCTCGTCGCACATGGTGGCCGAAAGGTCGAGCGCGGCCTCGAGTGCGTAGGTGGTGGCCGCGATGAAGGAGATCTTCTCCCCGACCGCCGCGTGCTCGCCGACCGGCCGACCCCACTGCACCCGCTGCGTGCACCACTGCCTGGCGATCTTCAGCGACCATTTCGAGGCGGCCGTGCACAGCGCCGGGATGGCGAGGCGGCCGGCGTTCAGTGTGGTCAGCGCGATTTTCAGGCCGTCGCCCTCGCGCCCGACCAGGTTGCGCTTGGGTACCCGGACGTTGTGCAGCCGCGTGACACCGTTCTCGATGCCGCGCAGGCCCATGAACGAATTGCGCCGCTCCACCGTGATGCCGGGCGAATCGGCCTCCACGATGAAGGCCGAGATGCCGCCGCGGTGGCCCTCGCTCTTGGGAATCCGGGCCATGACCACCAGCAGTTCGGCGACCACGCCATTGGTGGTCCACAGCTTCACGCCGTTGATCTCATAGGCCTCGCCGTCCGCGGTCGGGGTCGCGGTGCTGGCCATGCGGGCCGGATCGGAGCCGACATCGGGTTCGGTGAGCAGGAACGCGCTGACCGCGCCCGCCGCGCAGCGGGGCAGGAATTCGGCCTTCTGCTCGGGGGTGCCCGCCAGCTTCAGCGGTTCGGGCACGCCGATCGACTGGTGTGCCGAGAGCAGGACCCCGAGGCTGGGGTGCGCGGACCCGACCAGCATCAGGGCCCGGTTGTAGCCGACCTGGGATAGGCCCTGGCCGCCGTACTCCTGCGGGATCTTCAGGCCGAAGCAGCCGAGTTCGGCCAGACCCTTGACGTACTCGTCCGGAATCTTGGACTCCGCCTCGATGACGCTGCCGTCGAGCGATTCGCAGAACGGCCGCAGCCGGGCCAGATAGGCCTCGGTGCGCGCGGCGTCCTCGTCGCTGGGCTGAGGATAGGGGTGGATCAGATCGAGCCGGAATCGTCCCAGAAACATCTCCTTGGCGAACGATGGTTTGGCCCAACTGGTTTCGCGGGACTCCTCGACCAGTGCGCGGGCCTGTTCTTCGGTGGCGTCGACTTTTGCGGTTGTCGCCATGATGTCCTCCTCGGACGTGATCAGGATCACATAAGAGTGTAGGAGGGTTTGTTACCAGCCGGTAGATGTTGAGGTGGAGCGTTATCTATCAATCTCTGATGATCTTGATAGACAGGCAGATATGCCCTAGCGATTGCTTGCGGATCGCTCGAAAGGGTCAGCTGACGCTTGCCGTGCACCGGGTGCCGGAGTTGTCTTGACACCAAGCTTCGGATGTGGGGTAGTGGGCTGAAACGCGCCGGACAACGTGGTCCGAATTCCCTTGGAGGGTGGGGATGTCATTGCGGTCCGGGCAGGTATTCGCAGGGTATTCGATTGTGCGGCCGCTCGGTTCCGGCGGAATGGGAGCGGTCTATCTGGCCGATGATCCGGCCCTGCCGAGGCAGGTGGCACTCAAAGTACTAGCCAAGAATCTCGGGGCTGATCATCGTTATCGCAGCATCTTCCGGCGTGAGGCCGATCTGGTGTGCCGCCTGGACCATCCGAATGTCGTTTCGGTCTACAACCGGGGCGAGGAGGGCGAGGCCCTGTGGATGGCGATGCAGTATGTGGATGGCACCGATGCGAGCGAGCTCATGCACTCCGAGCCCGGCGGATTGGCGCCGAACCGGGCGGCGCGCATCGTGTGCGAGGCCGCGAAGGGGCTGCATCACGCGCATGAGCAGAATCTGCTGCACCGTGATGTCAAACCGTCGAACATCCTGGTCGCCGACGGCGCCGACGGTGAACGCGTACTGGTCGCCGATTTCGGGCTGGCCCGCACCGTCGAGGATGCCGCGACGGTAACCGAAACGGGTTGGCGCGCTTGCACTCCCGCCTTCGCCGCGCCGGAGGTGCTGCGCGGTCTCGCGGTCGATCGCCGGGCGGATATCTATTCCCTGGGCGCCACCTTGTCGGCGCTGCTGACCGGCGCGAATCCGAATGGGGGTTCGCCGTCGCCGGCCGGCACGCGAACGGTGCGGGATACGCTCGCGCCGACTCGAGTGCGTCCGGATGTGCCGCCGGCGCTGGAAGAGGTGATCGCGCGGGCGATGGCGGCGGAGCCGGAGCGGCGGTATCAGACCTGTGTGGAATTCGCGCGGGCCGTCGAGCTGGCGGTCAGCGATACCGAACGCTGGCCGTACCGGTCGGGGTTGTCCGGCCTGGTGCGTCGTCCGCGTGGCCGCATCGCCGCACTCGGGGCAATCGCTGTCGTTGCCGTGGCAGCAGTGATGATCGCTGTCTGGCCGACTGCCAATCGGTCCGATGGCGCGACCCCCACGACGCCGCCGCAGACGAGCGCTGCGAAGACGGGCCTGCTGCGGTGCTATTGGCGGGTGCGGGTACCGATCGGCACCGACTTCTATCTCGAATTGCCCAGCGGAGCAGCCGATCACGACGATTCGCGCTGCGCGCTCAATGACGGCGATCGAGGCGATTCGGTGCTGGCCTTGCGGCAGGCGCTGACCATGTGCCACGGCATCGAACTGGATGCGACGACGGTGTACGACACGCCGATGAAGCGCGCCATTCGGCATCTGCAGGTCGACCACGGCGCCGCGGTCGACGGCATCTACGGACCGGAGACGCGGGCGAAAGCCATCCAGTGGCCGGTATTTCGGGTCGCCGACGGCGCCTTCGACGGCCGATGCGTACCGGCGCCATGACACCCGGTGCCGAGACGCCGCTCGATGTACGCATCCTCGGTCCGGTCCGGTGGTACGTCTCGGGTCGTCCGCTCGCCGTCGGCGGACCGCTGACCAGGGCGATGCTCGCGGTTCTGGTCGTCAACCGGCGCAATGCCATCTCGCCGACGCGGTTGGCGAACACCATCTGGGATGGTGACCCACCGCCCAGTTTTCGCGCGAACCTGCACAATCGCATCGCCGAACTGCGGGCCTCGCTGCAGGCCGCCGATGTGGCCGCGACCGCGATATTGCGCACCGACAGTTCCGGCAACTACTGTCTCGACATTCGCGACGAGCAATGCGATCTCGGCCGTTTCGAACAGGCCAGGACCGAGGCGATGGCCGCCTTCGACAGCGGTGAGCACGAACATGCCGCCGAGCACTTCCTGCGGGCACTCGGGGAATGGAGCGGCGCGGCCCTGGACGGGTTGCCGATGTCCACCTTCGTCGAGGCGTTCTGCGCACATATGGACGAGGAGCGACAGCGCACGCTGGAGGCGCGGCTGGATCTGGAGATCGCCGCGGGCCGTGCCGCCGAGGTCATCAGGGAACTGCGCGCGCTGACCGCACGCCATCCACTGCGCGAAACCCTGTGGGCCCAACTGATCACGGCACTGTACGAATCGGGGCGCGACGGCGATGCGCTGGAGGCATGTCGGGCGGTGCGCCGAATATTGCGGGATCGGGGAATGAATCCGGGTGACCGGTTGACCGGGCTCGAACAGCGGATCCTGCGCCATGAACCGCTGCCGAACCGGGGCCGAATTCGCTTGCGCCTCAGTGTGGATACCGATGGATCGACGCTGCTGGAGACGCTCGGCCACGTGCTGTTGTACGTCGATGACGGCAGGCGCTTCGAGGTGACCGGGGCGGGTATGACGATCGGTCGCAGTGCGGATAACGACATCCGGCTCGAGGATGCGAAGACCAGTCGGCATCACGCGAGCGTTGTGTTGGACGGTGCTGCGGCCCGGATCGAGGATCGTGGGTCGGCCAATGGCGTGTACGTCAATGACCAGCGCATTCGGGGTCGGGCCGCGCTGGTGCACGGGGACCGCATCCGGATCGGGTCGGTGCTGCTCGAGGTGCGGCGACCGCTGGCCTGAGCTGCGGGCGTGAGTACTTCGTTGGTCTGTCATTGGTCGCGCTTCCTAACTTGGCGCTACCAGCTTCGCCAGCAGGGGTGAGGCTTCGCGCACCACGAGGAACATCATGTACGCAGCACAGCTTTCCGGCGCTCATCGGATTCGCCGGGCGATTGCCGCAGCGGCCATCGGGGTCGCCGCGGTCGCCGGAACCGCCGCCATCGCGGCGCCCGCACATGCCGAGGTCCAGTACCCGGCATCGATCGATCAGTGCCTGGCGGCCAGGCCGACCCTGCAGGAGGGGGTGCGCAACCAGGGGCCGTGTGTCGCGGCGGTCCAGGCCTTCCTGACCTTCAGCTATGGCAACGGCCAGGTCGATGTCGACGGTAAGTTCGGGCCGAAGACCAAGGCTGCGGTGCGGAACTTCCAACGGGCCGTTGGCATTTACGACGACGGCGTGGTCGGCCCGGCCACGTGGCGGTCGCTGCAGAATGCGTGCACGTCGCAGGGGAATTGCGACTACCGCTATCCCTTGCCGTTCTGAGCTTTCGGCTACACGCTGCGCAGATAGCGACCGAAGTGCGGCACCGTGAACCCGATGGTGCCGCGCTCGGCCGAATAGATAAGTCCCTTCTTGATCAAACCGTCGCGGGCCGGTGACAGCGAGGCGGGTTTGCGGCCGAGCTCATTGGCCACCGCCGCGGTCGGTACCGGACCGTCGTCGCCCGCCAAATCGGCCATGGCGCGCATATATTCGCGTTCGGCCGGGGTGGCGCGCTCGTACCGGGAACCGAAGAATCCGACGGCCAGTTCCTCTTCGGCGCTCGGTGCCGCCACCTCGACATCCTCGGCGGTGATCGGGCTCTCGGGCGCCTGATCCCAAGCGGCTTTGCCGTAGGCCTGCACGAAGTACGGATAGCCATCCGCCCTCTGGTACAGGGCATCCAGCGCTTCCTCGGTGAACTTCACCTCTTCGCGCTCGGCCGGTGCGATGAGGGCTTGATCCGCCGATTCGCGGTCCAGCCGGTCGATGCGGTGGTAGCTGAACAGTCGCTCGGAGTAGCTCTTCGAGGCGGACAGCACCGCGGGTAGGTGCGGCAGCCCGGCGCCGACCACGATCAAAGGTGCGGTGTCCTGGCTCAATTCGTGACAGGCGCCGCAGATCGCGGAGATATCGGCGGGACCGAGATCCTGCATTTCGTCGATGAAGACCGCGATGCCGACGTTGATATCGCTGGCCAGCGCGGCCGCCTCCTTGAGCAGCTCGATCAGATCGATCTCGATATCGCCGGAGTCGGCTCGACCGGTGACCGCGGGTACGTCGATACCGGGCTGCCAGCGCTCCCGCATGCCCTTATCGGCGGTGGAGCGCAGCGCGAAAGCCTTGAGTATGCCGAGGAAGTCGTCGACGCGCTCCTGGTTGCGGTGTGCCATGGCTATCGCACGGACGGCCATATGCAGTGCCGACGACAGCGGGCGGCGCAGTTCCTGATCCGGGCGGGCCTCGATTTTGCCTGTGCCCCAACCGCGTGAGCCCGCGGCGGAGCGAAGTTGGTTGAGCAGCACGGTCTTTCCGACACCGCGCAATCCGGTGAGCATGACGCTGCGTTCCGGCCGACCACGCGCGATCCGCTCCAGTACAACGTCGAAGGCCTTGAGTTGCTTATCGCGCCCGGCCAATTCGGGTGGGCGCTGTCCGGCTCCGGGAGCATACGGATTCCGCACGGGGTCCATGCCCAGACACCGTAGCGCGTTTCGTCAGCCGAATCTGGCCATATATAAGGCGTGTCCTAGATATTGCTAGCGAACTATCGCATGCTGAGGGGCATGCCCACGGAACCACTCCCCACCCTTGCCGAGTTGGTCGAGTCCTGGAAAGTTCCCGCCGAAGCCCCTGTGGCCGGCCACATCCGGTCCAACATTCTGGAGGCGATCGAAGGCGGCCTCGACGATCCGCAACTCGTCGCGGATATCGCGGTGGGGCCGCTGGTGGTGGCGCTCGGTCGGCTGGAGGTCGGCTTGGCCGATGCGCGGCGGCGGATCGATGAGCTGGAGCGGGCACTCGGTCAGCGAAGTGCCGGATCCGACGGGTAGCAGATAGGTGGATCGCGAATCCGGTGGGCGCGGCGTCACTTCCAATGGGACTTCGATTCGATAACACGCATTGCGCCACCGATACCGTGTCGTGACCATTTTGGCGTGTCGCAATTGCGCCGCTCGTCCTGGGATTTTCGATCATCCACGAAGAGGCTGGTCTGTGCGCTGGACAACACCGCGTCCTGGCCGTAATCTCTTCGTGACCCAGTGGAGTCTGTCGGTTCGGAAGAGAAGCGGCGCCACTGAGTTACCGCCAAAACGGCTGTCGGGACCACCAATTCCGGCTGCCGTACCGGGACCCAGAGATTCAACTGGGAGTTGGGGCCGTTCTGCCGGTCCGAACCGACAGCTGACCCGGTCGGCGGGAGAGCAGAAAGATCGGAGACTCGGCTCGGTGGGTAAACACAGCTTGCAGCGGGAATCGCGGCTACCGAATTCCGTCAAGGGTGCGCTCGTCATGGGCGCGGTCGCCGCATCTACTGGTGCGATGCCCGCGATCCCCGCGATGGCGGCCACCATCAATATCCCGGGGATCGGCGATTTCGACGTCCCGGTTCCGCAGGAATTCGACCAGCAGGCCCAGGATCTGGGTAAGCAGCTCACCGAGGCACTCGCCTCGATGCCCGCCGCACCCGCCCCGGAGGCCGTTGCCCCGCAGGCCGCGCCGTCGCTCCCCGGCTTGTTCGCCCCGGCCATGCCGCAGATGTTCCACAACACCGCCAGTGACGTCGCGTTGGACGCCGCCAAGAGCAAGGTCGGCGCGCAGTACTCCTGGGGTGCCTCCGGACCGTTCAGCTTCGACTGCTCGGGTCTGGTCCAGTGGGCCTACAAGCAGGCCGGTATCGAACTGCCGCGCACCAGCTTCGAACAGTCGCACGTCGGCGCTCCGGTCGCATTCGAGGACCTGCAGCCCGGCGATATCGTGGTGACCAACGGTGGCGGCCACGTCGGCCTGTACGCAGGCGATGGCAAGCTGCTCAATGCGGTCCAGTCCGGTCAGCCGGTGTCCTACACCCCCCTGCGCCCCGACATGGTTGTGACGGCACGCCGTATGGTCTAAGGGTGGCATCCGCCCAACCGACTACCAAGAACACCGCCCCGAACCAGGCCCGCGTGGACTCCTGGACGTGGGCGGTGCGTATTTTCAAGACCAGGTCAGCGGCTGCGGAAGCCTGCCGCGGAGGCCACGTCCGGGTGAATGGTGTTACTGCCAAACCAGCCCAACCGGTTCGCCCCGGTGACGAGGTCCGCGTGCGAGCCGGTGGCATCGAACGCATTGTCATCGTGGAGCGCGTCATCACTAAGCGCGTCGGTCCGCCGATCGCCGCGCAGTGCTTGATCGACCGCAGCCCTCCGCCGCCGCCTCGGGAGATTCTCGTGGGCATGCCGCGCCGCGACCGCGGCTCCGGTCGACCCACCAAGCGGGAACGTCGCGAGACGGACCGTCTGCTCGGCCGCACTGATGACTGAGACGCTAATTCACATCGGATTTTGCGTTGCGGGTTGCGATTCGGCTGGCCGCTAGTGCTGCGGCGGCGATGGTGCACAGGGCGCCGAGCATCATCGCGGATGCTTCGCCGGGCACCAGGACGTGTAGTTGCGAGCCGACGGTGACGGCGGCAACCGGGACGCCGACCTGGGCCGCCGCGAGGATGCCGAAGGCGATCGGCTGACCTGCGACGCGGGTGCTCAGGTGTACCAGCACCGCGCCGATACCCAGTGCGAGACCGAGCCCGATGAGCCGCGGGTGGTCGCCGAATTCGCGCAAGTTGAGCCGGGCGCCCAGCCAGACGAAGAACAGTGGGCCGAGGAAGCCGTCATTGATGGCGAAGAGTTGCCGGGCCACGCGCCGCGGCTCACCGATTCCGGCGACCGCGAGTCCGGTGGCGAATCCGGCGAGCATGATCGACACCCGGGTCTGGGTTGCCAATGCGCACAGGGCGAACAGCACCGCGAGACTGACCCGCAGTTCCAGGGCGAATGCGCGCTTCTCGGACAGTCGATGCACTCGTCGCCGCCGACCCGACAGCTCCAGCTTGCGCAGCACCAGGAACAGCACAGTGGCGGCCGCCGCCACCGCGACGGCGCCGAGCGCCGCGCGGCTCGCATTCGCCGGATCGATCACCAGCGGCAGCGCCACCACGCAGGCGGTATCGGCGATCGCGACCTGGGCGGTGAGGGCAAGTACCGGCTTTCCCGACAGACCGGCCGAGTCGATGATCGGCAGCACCAGCGCCGCCGATGAGGACGCCATCAGCACCGCGTAGACCGCACCGTGTCCGGTTCCGAACCAGCGGGCCAGCCCGAATCCGGCTGCGACGGCGAGCAATCCGACCAGGACGGCCCGGACCGCGCCCTTACCGAGTGCCGAGCGAACCGCCGGATCACGCACCGGGACGTGGGTGCCCGCGACGAACATGACCACCGCGAAACCCATATCGGCGAGAAAGGTGAAGATCGGGTCGGCGGGGTGCAGGATGCCGAATCCGGTGGTGCCGAAGACAATGCCCGCGAGCAGTTCACCCAGGATCGCCGGGATGTGCCAGTTCTGCCGCAGTGCGAGCAGCGGTCCGCACAGTCCTAGCGCGATGACCAGGGCGAGGGTTGCGAAGGTCATTGCGGCATGGCGGCTATCTTCGCCGGGATGGCGATATTCTCATCGGCCCAGTGCACGGCGCACACGCGGTGGTAGCCATCGGCGATCACCATGGGCGCGCCGGTGCGGAAGTCGCCGCGCACCAGCAGGATCGGCGATAGCGACTTGCGATTATTGATCTTGATGAGATCGCGGCGGACATACGGATTCTCGGCCGACACCAGTTCGAGTCCGGCCGCCCGCAGGATGTCCTTGGCCTTCTTGTGCACAACCGGTGCGGCGCGCAGTCCCGCGATCACGGCGTCGACCACGTCCGGCGCGGCGAGCAGCTCCAGATAGTCCGCGGCTGCCGGGTAATCGTGTTCTTCCGGTTGGTCTTTCCATGTCACGGGGATGATTGCGGTCGCCATTCGCCCATCATCGTGCCCGATGTGGACGAGCTGGGGGAGGTCGGCGGGTGTTTCCACTATGGCTGGGTCAGGTGGCCCGCGCGGTAGAGCGCTCGGCATTCGCCGCGGCGCAATTTGCCGCTGGAGGTCTTCGGAATCCGGCCCGGTTCGACCAGAACGACGGCCCCCGGTGTCACCTCATGGGCGGCAGCGATGGCATTGCGGATGCGGCGGGCCAGTTCCGCTGATCCGGTGGCCGCCGTGTCGGCGAGTTCGGCGACGACCACCAGATGCTCGCGCTGGCCGTCATCGTGGCCGAATGCGGTCACGTGGCCGACGCGCAGTTCGGGAGCACAGTCCGAAACCGTGGATTCGATATCGGCCGGATAGTGGTTGCGGCCATCGATGATGATGAGGTCCTCGAGCCTGCCCGCGATATAGAGCTGTCCCTCGTGCCAGAACCCGAGATCGCCCGTGCGCAGCCAGGATTCGTCACTTCCGGACATGGTGGCCCGGAAAGTCGCCGCGGTGGCGATCGGATTGTTGTAGTAACCGGCGCAGACATTGGGGCCGCAGACCCAGATCTCGCCGACGGTGCCCACCGCGACCTCGGTGTGCTCGTTGGGCTCTATCACCGCGACTCGCTGACCTGCGGGTACGCCGCAGCTGACCAGTGGAACACCTTCTTGTGCGGGATGTGCGCGGCCCTGTGCCAAATCGGTTCGGTCGAATCGATGTGTGACGGGTTCGGTCGACTGCTCGCATACAGTGACCGAGAGTGTGGCCTCGGCCAGGCCGAAGCCCGGTGTGTGGGCGTGGTGTCGGAATCCGTAGGGGGCAAAGGTTTCGGTGAAGGCGGTCAGGGCCTCGGCGCGGATCGGTTCGGCTCCGTTGAGGAGTGCGTCGAGGTGGGATAGGTCCAGGCCCGCGCGTTCGGCGGGGGTGGTTGCCGAGACCGCCAGGGTCAGGCCGAAATTGGGGCTGCCGGTGGCGCCGGCACGGTAGTCGCTGAGGGCGCGCAGCCAGCGGATGGGGCGTTTCACGAATTCGGCCGGTGCCATGGTCACGCCGTGCACGCCGGAGTAGAGCGGTAGTGAAAGGGCCAGGATCAAGCCCATATCGTGGAAGAACGGGAGCCAGGAGACGATGGGTTCGGTGCGCACTGCGGGCACCGCCGTCCACAATTGATCCAGTGCCGCAGCGAGATTCGCGTGGGTTACTTCGACGCCTGCCGGGGTCTTGGTCGATCCGGACGTGTACTGGAGATAGGCCGTCTCTGTTCGATCGATGATCGGGTCGGCTGCCGGGGTGGATTCCGGTGCGAGTATCAGCACTCGGCCCAGGGCCGGACCGAAGATCTCGCTGGTAGTGGTGTCGGTCGCCGAGATCAGGCTGGACGCGGGCCGAGCATCGGCGAGTACACCTTCGAGTCGGTTCCGGTTTCTGTTGCCCGTCGGCGGAAATAGTGGCACCGCAATGCGATTGCTGTAGAGGCAGGCGAGAAAGGCTATGACGTAGTCGATTCCGTGGGCACAGAGAATCGCCACTCGATCACCGGGATCGGTTGTTGCCCTGAGCCTTTGGGCTTGCGCGCCCGCCGCGTGGTGCAGTTGTTCGTAGGTCAGTGTGACCGGAGTGCAATCCGGTCCGCGATAACGCAATTCGGTGTACGCATTGTCATTGGGTCTGGTTCGTGCCCACTCGGCGACCCGGACCGCCAGTGCAGCGGTCGGCAGGGTCGTGTTCGGAGAAGTCACAGCACCCCATCGGACTTCGCGGCGGCGACTCGGTCGGCCAGGGCCGCGCCGAGTGCGGTGACGGTGGGGTGTTGGAACAGTTCTGCGGTCGAGATGCGGATATTGAGGCGGGATTCGAGGTGTCGGCGCATTTCTATGCCGAGCAGGGAGCTCAGGCCCAATTCGTTGAAATCGGCTTCCGGATCGACGTGGTCGGAGGTCAAGTCGAGGGTGGCGGCGAGAGCGGTGCGGATGGTCGTGGTGAGTGGTTCGGACGGACGCGGCGGTATCGGGTTCGGCGACGCGGGGACGTTTATCGGTTGGTCGGTGAGCAGATTTCGCAGGCGGGTGGCGACCGGGTCGGGATCGGCAGTCGGCGTGTAGTCGAGGGCGAGCAGGTAGGGCTCGTTGTAATACATGGTCTGGGCGAGTAATTCGGTGCCGCGTGGGATATCGAATGCGGAGATACCGGCGCGCCGCAGATGTGCCGCACCACCCGCGCTCTCGGTGAGGCCCGAATCCCAGACGCCCCAGCCGATGCTCAATACGCGCCGACCCGGATGTCTGTGAGCGAGTGCGTCCATTGCGGCATTCGCGCTGGCGTAAGCGGCCTGTCCGGGTGCGCCCAGTGCACCGGTGGCCGAGGAGAACAGCAGCACGAAGTCGGTTGGGTCGGTGGCGGTGAGTTCTATGAGGTTGTTCGCGGCGATGGGTTTCGGTGCGAACATGCGCGAGAGTTGGCGGGCGGTTGCGGCTTCGAAGCCAGCGTCTTCGAGTGCGCCTGCGGCATGGACGACGCCCCGGATGGTGGAACCGCATTCGCGAACATCGTCGAGCGCGTTGGCGAGATCGCTGCGGTCGGCGGCGTCGCAGCGCACCACGACTATCCGGTCCTCGAGTCCGTCCAGGAGTGCGGGCACCGGTCTGGGTGCGCGGGTGAGCACCACGACATCGTGGGCACCGGCATCGAGCAGCCAGCGCACCGCGACCGAACCGAGCGCACCCAATCCGCCGGTGACCACATAGGTGCCGTTGGGGTCGATCGGCGTCGGGGTGGTCGATCGGGGACGGGTGGGGATGAAGCGGCGTGCCGTGACGGCGTCGCCGGAGATACGGAGCTCATCGGGGAGCGCATGCGCGGTGGCGATGAGTTCTTGCAGTCGGGACACTGTGGACGGTGACGTATCGGTCCATACGAGCCGCACTTCGCGGCCCGATTCGAGCTGCATCGATCGCACCAAACCGGCTACCGCCATCGGCGTGATCGTTTTGTCCGGCGAGCTGTGCTGTCGGCTCCGAGCGGACGGTTGGCGGTCGGTCGCGCCGGGTTCCGGGAGGACGATCGTCAAAGATGCTGTGGTGTCCTCGGATTGGACGCGTTGGAGCAGGTCCAGCACGCGTCCGGTGGTAGCGGTGGCACTGATCGCGGACTCGATGTCGTGGCCGGTGTGAGTCGCGCCGGGTTCGGTGGGCCAGACCACGACGACTGCCGTGTTGGCGGTGCCGGTGCGTCCGGCGAGTACGGCGGAGACGATCGGACCGGCGGCATCCGGTTCACGGGCGACGCGTTCGGTGGGCAGGGTGCGGTCGAGTTCTCTGGCGAGCCGGATGGCGAGCTGGGATTCGCCGATAACCAAGGCGCGCTGCGGATTCGTAGTTCTATTGCGCTGGCCGTTGCCCTCGGCGTGGCGAAGGTATGGGATCCATGTTTCATGGCGGAACGGGCCGACCTGCGTTGTGGATTCGACCGTCGCGAAACGTATGCGGACACCCGACAGCGCGAGCACGGGGACGCCGTGCTGATCGGTGCCGATGATGTCGCCGGTCAGTCCGGTCGTCGATCGATCACGCACGAGCGCATGGGCTTCCAGCAGAACCAGATCCGGTTCGGCGGACAGCCAGGCGGATTCGATGCCGATCGGCATTGGAATGGCATCGGCGGGCAAGTGGTCCCAGCTCGCGGCGGCGAGCAGATGCAGGCAGCTGTCGAGGGTCGACGAGCGCCGCAGCGGGGCGGAATCGAACGACCCCACCGCACAATCGGGCCCGGCCTCGATTTCGCGCAGCGTGCGGAAGCCGGGACCGTAGTCGAGTTGCCGTGCCCGCAACGAGTCATAGAAAACACCTGGCGTGAGCACTCGCATCCGCCGACGGGCGGCCCGATTTGCATCGACCACCCGCATCCATGCGACGATATCCCCGGGTGTGGGGTCACCGGCCAACCGTGCCGAAGCCAGCGTCCCGGCGCCTGTGACCTCCGCCTGCAACCTTCCAGCACCACCGGCTCGATAAGTGACAGCGGACAGCGCGGCAAGCCCGGTCCGCTCATGCACCACGAAATCACTGATCGCCCGCCCGGCCCCAGCCAGGCCGATGAGTCTGAGCAGCCAGAAGACCGCGGGGACAGTCTGGACACCCTGCACCACGTGATCGTGGAGATCGTCGGCGGGGAATTCGGATTCAGCGATGACGACGCTGGATGCGCCCGGATCGACGGCATGTCGACTGCGACTGATGTCGAAACCACTGGTTGTGTTCGTGGCGTGGATGTCTCGGCCGAGAGGGGTGGTTGTGTTCCAGTCGGGGCCGCCACCGATGTCGAAACCGGTGGGTTTGTCCGCGCTCTGGGCAGTTCGGCTGCGAATGGTGTCGCGTCCGGTGGTCGTGTTCGTGTCGTGGTTGTCTCGGTCGCGAGCGGTATCGGGTCGGGCGGTGGTGTTCGAGTCGAGGGCACCACCACCAGTGTCGTGCCCGATGGTCGTGTTCGCGTCCTGGGCATTTCGGTCGCGCGGAGCCGCGAGCTGGGTGGTTGTGGTCGGGTCGTGGGTATCTCGACCGCTGCGGACGACATCGACTCCGATCCCCGCGCCGAAGTCGGAGACCGAGGAGTCGTTGACAGCGTGGCCGTTGACAGCGGGTTCGGCGGCACTGCGATGGGTAGTACGTGGTTCAGTCGCCGCGACGCGGGTGGTGCCGGGCTCGAGGGTGGTGATCAGGGGGAACCGGCGGTGGGACCATTCGCGTGCGGGCGGGGGTGTGGTGAAGGGGCCGTTCGCGGCCCAATTCAACGGGCGGCCTTCGAGGTAGAGGTTGGCGAGGCAGGTCAGGAAGGTTCCGGCCTCGTTGTCGCGGGTGGTCACCGTGTGGGTGGCGTCGGCGAATTCGGGGAACTCACGGATCGCGGGTGTCAGGACCGGATGGGGTGCGATTTCGAGCACCGTCGCGAATCCGTCGTCGGCGGCTTTTTGCAGCGCGGCGGCCAAGTCGACGGTTCTCGAGGCATTTTCGGCCCAGTAGCCGGCATCCATCGCGGCCGTGGTGATCGTTTCGCGTCGACGCGTCGTGGAGTACACCGGGACGCGCGGCACCTGCGCGGTGAGTCCGCCGAGCGTGTCGACGAATTCGGGGAGGAGCGCGCTTACCTGTGGACTGTGTGCGGCGAAGTCGACCGCGATCCGTTGCGCGAATATCTGCCTGCGTTTGGCTCGGCGCACGAGCGCGTCGATGTAGCGCGGCGCACCGGAGATCACCACCGAACGCGGTCCATTGATCGCCGCGACCGCTACCGTCGCGTGCAGTGGCTCGACCAGCCGCGCCGCCTCATCCGCCGTCGCCTCCAGCACTGCCATCGCACCGTGCCCGTCGAGCCGCGCCAGAATCCTGCTGCGCTGCACCACGACTCGGGCCGCATCCGAAAGCGATAACGCACCGCTCACCGCCGCCCCGGCCACCTCGCCGAGACTGTGCCCGACCACCGCATCCGGTTCGATCCCCCACGCGGCGAGCAGTTCGGCGAGCGCCACCTGGAATACGAAGATCGCCGGTTGTACGAGTTCGGTCGCACTGCTGCCGTTGCTCGCCGCACCGCTGAGCGCGAACCCGTTGCGCGGTGTCCAAACTCGCCCGCCACCCGCCGCCGCAATCGCATCCGCGGCAGCGGTCACCGCCTGCGCGAATACCGGATAACGAGCCGCCAGACCCCGCCCCATCTTGGAATACTGCCCACCCTGCCCAGAGAACAGGAACAGCACACCACCCCGACGCCGCACCGAACCAGCACCGATCACTCCGCCCCCGGACTCCCCACCCGCCAACGCCCGCAACTGATCCACCGCATCGTCCAGGTCCCGCGCAACCACTGCGGCCCGGGCATTCTCAGGTATCAACCGTGCCGCAGCAGCCGCGAATTGCCGGAGAATTTCGCGGTCACCACTGCCTGCACCCGAGTAGCTCGCCACCGCGTTGGTCGCTGCGCCCATGTCCGCGAGTGAAGTGCTGCTTGTGAGCTCACGTGAATCACTACTTGCGCGTTCGCGCGAAGTGCCACTTATATGCTCGCGTGAATCACCACTTGTTCGCTCACGTGAATCGTCGCTAGCGCCCTCGCGGGAATCGCTGTTCGTGCCCTGGTGCGAGTCGCTCGTGCGCTCGCGCGAAGTCCGACCGGTGCCCTCGCGCCGAGCGTTGCCGGTGTCGCCTCGCGAGGAGCTGGGTGCGCCGTCGTGTGAGGGGTCGCTGATGTTGTCGTCCGATATGCAACTGGTGTCGTTACCCGAAGCTGTGCTCATGCCATCGCGCGTGGCGCTGCTGGGCCTGCCACGGGAATCGCTGTTCGTGCCCTGGTGCGAGTCGCTCGTGCGCTCGCGCGAAGTGCGACCGGTGCTCTCGTGCCATGGGTTACTGGTGCTGACACGGGAGACGCTGCTTGCGCCGTTGTGCGAAGGGACGCTGGTGTCGTCGCCCGATGCCGTGCTGGTGTCGTTACCCGACGCGGTGCCGATGCCGTCGTGTGAAGGGATGCTGGTGGTGCCGCGTGAGGCGATGATCATGCGATCACGCGCGGCGCTGCTGGGTCTGTTGCGTGGAGCATTGCTCATGCTGTTTCGCGAATCGTCGCTCATGCCGTCTGACGACATGCGCTCGAACAACTCCGCCCACCGCAACGCGTGCGACCGCAGCTCCGCAATGTCGCGACCGGTGATCGGAAGCAATACGGGCGGTTCATAACTCCGGTGGCGCGCCGCCTCGAGACCACGCAGCACCACGTGCGCATTCGTCCCGCCGAATCCGAATGAGCTGACTCCGGCACCTCGCGCACCCACCGGTGTGCCGGTCCAGTCGACGGGCTCGGTCGGTACCCGCAGTCCGTGTTCGGTGAGCTTCAGCAGCGGGTTCTCGGTGTGGAAATTGATGGTGGGCGGGATTACGCCGTGTCGGATGGACAGCGCCGCCTTGACCATTCCGGTGATTCCGGCGGCCGCCTCCAGATGTCCGATATTGGATTTGAGGGAGCCGATCCAGGTCGGTTCGGCATCGCTGCCGACTACCGCGGCGAGCGCACCCACCTCCACCGCATCACCCAGTGGTGTTCCGGTGCCGTGGCATTCGACGTACCCGACATCATGTGGATCGAGTCCGGCCCGTGCCAAGGCAGTACGAATAACCTCCTGCTGGGCCCGGCCGTTCGGCGCGTACAGCCCGTTGGACCGCCCGTCCGAACCGACTGCCGTGCCGAGGATTTCCGCGTACACCCGATGCCCGTCCCGCAGCGCGTCGGCGGTGCGCCGCAGCACCACCACGGTGCATCCGTCACCGCGGGCGTATCCGTCGGCAGCGGCATCGAATGGTTTGCACCGTCCATCGGGCGCGAGGAACCCGCCTTCGGCCAGGTACTCCGAGGTATGCGGCAGCAGCGTGAGGTTCACCCCGCCGACGATCGCGAACGGCACCGCCGCATCGGCCAGCAGACGCACCGCGAGATCCACCGCGGCCAGCGAGGACGAGCAGGCGCTGTCCACCACCAGACTCGGTCCGTGCAGGTCCAGGACATAGGACAGCCGGTTGGCGATGATGCTGAGCGCCGATCCGGTGACCGCGTACGGCGCATCGTGCCCGTCGCGGCCGAGCACCGTGATGCCGTGATCGTAGGCGCATGCACCGAATACCACCGCCGCCCCGGAACCCCTGGTGCGATAGCCGATTCCGGCATCGTCGAGCGCCTCGATCGCGACCTCGAGTGCCAGCCGCTGCTGCGGATCCATCAGCGCGGCCTCGCGACCGGAGATCGCGAACCAGTCGTTGTCGAATGCGTCGACGTCAGTGAGATATCCGGCGTGACGCGTGCCAGGTCGACCAGGCGGCGGTGCACCAGTCGCATCCCGGCCATCGCACAGCATCCGCCAGAACTCGGATACATTCGGCGCGCCGGGCACCCGGCAGCCGATGCCCACGATCGATACCGGCGGATTCGGCCGGACGGACGCGGTATCGACGGTGCTCATCGCATCGCGAGATACTCGACAAGCTGCTCGATGTCCGGATGGTCGTAGAGGGTGGTGAGCGAAACCTCGACTCCCATGGCATCTTCCAGATGCGCCGTCAGCCGCGCCAGTTGCAGCGAGCTGAGGCCGAGATCGCTGAACGGCGCATTGGTCGAGACCCTTGCGACATCGACATTCAGCAGGTCGGCGATGGCGGCGGTGGCAGCGCTCAGTAGCGCGGCACGTCGCGAACCGGTTCTGTTCGAAACACCGTCGGCGACTGTTCGCAGGTCGCTCGAGACAACACCCTGCCCGTCCGGAAGATCAGGCCCCATCCGTCCTCCTCCCGTCGCCGGAGGGCTGGTGCCCCCACGCCGGTACCCCCTGCGATTATGCCGTAGATATCGGCGCGATCAAGGTGTCGTCCAGGCTGGTGGATTGTCCGGAATTGTCCTGCATACCCGGCTCTTTCGTCGTCTACCGTGATCGCCTACGGTGGCACCGTGCCCGAATCCGGAACCGAGCGGACGCCCACCCTGCCGACCGTGCTGCGCTGCTGCGCCGCACTGGCGGCCACGCCTGGTCGATTGCTGCGCCCGCGTCGCCCCGATGCCGCGTTGCTGGCCGGTCTGGACCCGGTCCCGCTGCCGCAGACCAAGGCGACTGTCGGCCTCACCGTCCTGATGCAGGCCCGGATGGCCGCGCCGATCACGATCGTCGCGGAGGGCGTGCGCAGCCTGCGCGAACTGCCGATGACCATGTCGGCCTATCTGATCGAACATCCGAAGGCGCGATTCCTGGTCGATCCGGCCCTGTGCGCGGGTGTGCACGACCGGGTGCTGCCCGAGCTGCCGTTCCCGATTCCGCTCCTGGTCGCGCCCGATAAGCCGGTGCTCGGGCTCTCGGACGCGCTGGCCGCCCGCGATATCGCCGTCGACGCGATCGATTTCGTCCTGCCGACCCACCTGCACTGGGATCACATCTCCGGCCTGCTGGAACTGCCCGATTCCGTGACCATCCGACTACCCGCCGTCGAACGCGCCTGGGCTCTCGACGGCCCACATGCCCCGGCCGGCGTTGCCCGAGGCCCACTGCGCGGGCGCGCCTTCGACACCTTCGAACTCGACGGCCCGCCGGTGCTCACCTTCCCGCGCAGCCTGGACCTGTTCGGTGACGGTTCGGTGCTGCTGGTCGACCTGGCCGGACATACCCCAGGCAGCATCGGCGTCCTGCTCGCGGTCGACGACGGCACCCGGGTACTGCTCGCGGGCGACGCGGTATGGAACAAACTCCAGGTCGAGCTGATCCGCGAAAAGGCACCCATGCCCGGCCAACTCTTCGATGCCGACCGCGATGCCACCTTCGCCACCATCCACCGCCTACACGCCCTACCCGACGGCATCGAAATCGTCGCCGCCCACGACTACGCGGCCGTCGAGGCGCTCGCAGCACGGAAGCGGTAACCGGCCTTATCGGGTCGAAATTCAGTCGATACTCGACGATCGAACGAGCCCTGGGCGCTCGGCCCAGGGCTCGCGACGAGTCGCTAGGCGACCACCGTCTCCCCGAGGCGCGCGGTGATGAGTTCCTCCGCATCGGCGACCATCCGGCCGATCAGTTCGGCGCAGGAGGGGATGTCGTGGATGAGGCCCTGGGCCAGGCCTGCCGACCAGATGCCCGCGTCGAGATCGCCCTCGTCGAAGACGCGTCGTCCGCGCGCACCCGCGACCAGATCGCGGACATCGTCGAAAGTGCCACCGGCCTTTTCGATTTCGACGACCTTGCGGCTGATCTCGTTATCCGCGACGCGCGCGGTATTGCGCATGGTCCGGAAGATCAGCTGGGTGTCGAGTTCGGAGTTGGCGACGATCTGTTCCTTGACCTTCTGGTCGATCGCCGACTCCTGCGTGCACAGGAAGCGCGTGCCCATATTGACGCCGTCGGCGCCGAGCGCGAGCGCGGCAACCAGACCGCGGGCATCGGCGATACCACCCGAGGCGATCATCGGAATATCGAGAACCCGTGCGGCGGCCGGGATCAGGATCAGCCCGGGAATATCGTCCTCACCCGGATGTCCCGCACATTCGAAGCCATCGATGCTGACGCCGTCGACGCCGATCTTCTGCGCCTTCAACGCATGCCGCACGCTGGTGCACTTGTGCAGCACCTTGATACCGGCCTCCCGGTAGTACGGCAGGAAGGGCTCCGGATTGCTGCCCGCGGTCTCGACGATCTTGATGCCGCTCTCGATGATCGCCTGTACGTACTCGGCGTACGGCGGCGGATTGATCGAGGGCAGGATCGTGACGTTCACGCCGAACGGCTTGTCGGTCAACTCCCTGGTCCGCGCGATCTCCTTGCGCAGGTCGTCGGGGGTTGGCTGGGTCAGCGCGGTGATGAAGCCGAGCCCGCCCGCGTTGGCGACGGCCGCGACGAGGCCCGCGCGGCCGACATGCATCATGCCGCCCTGCACGATCGGGTGTTCGACGCCGAATGTCTCGGTGAACCTGGTACGCAGCATTGCGCTTCTCCTATGCGTTGCGGGGCGTGCCAGTGGCGCCCTTACGCACTGATGGTGACATGGGAATCGTCTGCTGTTCAACTTGTAAGTGAGCCGAGATTCGCATCGTATGGCCCTCTGGACGCGTGTGAAGACGCGAAGCGACCATCGAGATTGCATATAAAAGCACAGCTAGAGATAATTTCTGGCTCTAGACCGCCACGTCGAGACGATTAACAGCGATTCCCATATCGGTCGCTTGCCGCCAGATTAAGTTAGTTGTTATTCTGCTCTCAGTTCAGCCCGCCGACGCCGTCGGATACACCGGCGCACGGTTGGCGGTCCGAGAGGAGTGGCATGACCACCGGTGCACAGGCGCTCGACGAGCCGATCAGGTCGCGGCGCAACCACTGGAACAACCAGATCGCATCGCATGCGCAGATGCGCCCGGACGCGGTCGCCGTGCGGTTCCGTGGTGTGGACACCACCTGGCGGCAGTTGCACGAGCGTTCGCTGAAGTTCGCCGACGCGCTCGCCCGCCGCGACATCGGCTTCGGTGACCGGGTGCTGATCCTGGCGCTGAACTATCCCGAATATCTCGAGGCCGTCTTCGGCATCAACGCACTCGGCGCCATCGCGGTCCCGGTGAACTTCCGGCTGACCCCGCCCGAGGTCGCCTATATCGTCAGCGATTCCGGCGCGAAGGCGATCGTCACCGACACCATGCTGCAGCCGTTGGCCACCGCCGTGCAGGGGCAGGCGCCCGAACTGGCGACCTGCATCGTGATCGGCGGCCAGACCACCGATTCGGTGCTCGGCTACGACGATGTGCTCGCCGAGGGCGGCGAACCGCATACGCCGCTGGACATTCCCGAGGACACCCCCTCGCTGATCATGTACACCTCGGGCACCACCGGCAGCCCGAAGGGCGCGGTGCTGTCCCACTCGAATATGAATGGCCAAGCGCTGACCAGCATTCGGGCCACCGATATCGGGCCCGATTCGGTCGGCTTCTGCACCTCGCCGCTGTTCCATATCGCCGGACTCGGCAGTCTCGCACCGTATTTCCTGCTCGGCGGCAAGACCGTGCTGCACCCGCTCGGTGCGTTCGATCCCACCGAATTCCTCGACGCCGTCGAGCGCGAGCAGGCCACCACCGCATTCTGCGTGCCCGCGCAGTGGCAGATGATCTGCGAGGAGCCGACGGTCAAGCAGCGCAAGCTCGCGCTGAAGGTGCTCAGCTGGGGTGCGGCCCCGGCTTCCGATACCGTGCTGCGGGCCATGGCCGACTGCTTCCCGGACGCGGTCAATGTCGCGGTCTTCGGCCAGACGGAGATGTCGCCCATCACCTGTGTGCTGGAGGGCAAGGACGCGATCCGCAAGCTCGGTTCGGTCGGTAAGCCCATCCCGACCATCCAGGCCCGCGTCGTCGACGACGAGATGAACGACGTCGCGCCCGGTGAGATCGGCGAAATCGTCTATCGCGGACCGACTCTCATGCAGGGCTACTGGAACAAGCCGGAGGCGACCGCCGACGCCTTCGCCGGTGGCTGGTTCCACTCCGGTGACCTGGTCCGCGCGGACGAGGAGGGCTTCCTCTGGGTGGTCGACCGCAAGAAGGACATGATCATCTCCGGCGGCGAGAACATCTACTGCGCCGAGGTGGAGAATGTGCTCTTCGCACATCCGAAGATCCGCGAGGCGGCGGTGGTCGGGCGGCCCCACGAGAAGTGGGGTGAGGTGCCGGTTGCCGTTGTCGCCCTGGTCGATCCGGACGCCGAGCTCACCCTCGACGAGCTGGCGCCGTTCCTCAACGAGAACCTGGCGCGCTACAAGCACCCCAAGGATCTGGTGATCGTGGCCGAGTTGCCGCGCAATGCCAGCGGCAAGGTCGTGAAAGTGCAGTTGCGCAAGGACTATTCGTCCTGAGCTTTCGCGGAATCGAAGACATCGGCGGCGCCGATGCGTCACGATCACCGCATGGCGATCCCACGCATCCGCGCCGCCGTGTTGGCGGTGCATTGGCAGGTGAATGTCATTCGGCCCGAGGGATTCTTCGGGCCGATGCTGGCCGGTCCGGTCGCGGCGAGCGGGGTGGTGCCGCGGGCCGTGCGCTTCCACGACACGGTGGCAGGGTCCGGATTACCTGTTGTCTTCGTGCGGTTCGTCATTCCGGTCGGTGAGGGCGGGTTGGTCCGCAATACCGGATTCATGCGTTCGGTGGCCGCGGCGCAGACCGAATTCCGGCCCGAAGCGCCCGGTTCCAGGCTGATTCCGGAGATGGTCGAACAGCCGACCGTGGTATTCGACAATCAGAAGCTCTCCGCGCTCGCGGGCTGTGAGCTGTCCGAATGGTTCGACGAACAGGGCGTCGATACCTTGTTCATCACCGGTGTCGCGACCAATCTGGCGGTCGAGCAAACCGCCAGGAACGGAACGGATCTCGGCTTCACCGTGCATCCGATCGCGGACTGCGTCACCGCGGCCGACCCGCACGCCCACGCCGCCTCCCTGGCGAATCTCGAACTGACCACGGCAGGCTGCCGCACCGCCGCGCAGGCGCTGGAGCTGATCGGCACATCGGTGTGAAGGTTATGCCCGCAGGCCGACCACCCGGCTCGTCAGGCCGGGCCCGACCAGAACTTCGAGCCGACGGTAGGTTTCGGCCGCGGGCAGCGGCGGCTCCGCATCCGCGATCGAGCCGAGCAGGCCGACGACGCCCCAGGACAGAAACGTCATCGTCACCGCGAATTCGCCGTCGTCCATATCCAGGCGACCCGAAAGTTGTTCGGTGAGAATCTCTTCCACCATGCGCCGCGTCGAGCGCAGCAGCACCCCGGTCGCCCTGCGGCCCAGCAGCGCCCGATAGACCTCCGGATTCGCCGATGCCAGCCGGAACAGCGTGTACAGCGGTGCGAGCGGTTCCGAATGTTGCGGTGCGTCAGGATCATTCGCGCCCGATTCGACATCGGCGACCGCTGCGCGCAGGTACTCGGTACTGCTGACCAGTAGCAGATCGTCCTTGTCCCGGAAGTGTGCGTAGAAGGTGGAGCGTCCGACATCGGCGCGATTCAGAATGTCCTGCAATGTGATCCGGTCATAGCCGCATTCGATCATCAGCTCGATCAAGGCACGGTGCAGCAGGCTCTTGGTGCGCCGCACCCGGCGATCGGTGCTGGTCATCGGCATCCTCCGAACGCGAATACCCGCGTTTCCGTACAGATAGTGCGAATCCGTTCGCAACGGCACAATATCCGTACTTTTGCTTCTGGTCGATCCGGTCATCTGGTCCGATTATGGACTCATGACCGGAAACGCACAACAGTCCACTAACGCATATGATGACCGTAACTCCGAAATCGGCATTCTCATCACCAAACCGCGCGGCTACCTCGCCGTGAAATCGGCCTTATTGCTCGGCCGGGTCGGCAGCCTGAACGCTCGACTCGTCGAGCTGACCGGTGCCGCCCCGGGCGACCAGGCCGTCGATATCGGTTGCGGCCCGGGCCAACTCGTCCGAGCGCTGGCCGATCGGGTCGGACCGGCCGGTCGAGTGATCGGTATCGACCCATCCCGGGAGATGATCGACTATGCGAGCGGTCGCGCCGCCCCCAACTGTCGTTTCGAAGTCGGCGCCGCCCAAACGCTGACTCTGCCCGATGCCTCGGTCGACGTGCTCACCTCTACCTTCGTCATGCATCACATTCCGGAGGCACAGCGCACAGCGGCGCTGGCACAGATGTTCCGCGTGCTGCGCCCCGGCGGCCGACTGCTGCTCGCCGATACCCACCCGACCGGAATAGTCCTGCCCGCGGCGATTCGCATCATGTCCCGCTTCGCCGCGCGCCGCACCGACGACCCGCACGCACCAGGACAGCACGCGGACCCGCTGTCGGCCATCGATATTCGCCGCTACCGAGAAGCTTTGCGGGCAGCGGGATTCGCGACCGTGGACTTCATCGCGATCGCACCGACGACCGGCGTACTGGTGGCAACCAAGGACGCCTGATCAGATCAGGTCCTTCGATGTCATCCAACGCATGCAGAACCAGCCGCAGAACACCGGCAGCCAGCACGTGAGCACGCGGTAGAGCAGCACCGACGGCACGGCGATGGTCGCGGGCAGGCCGAAGGCGGCAAGACCACCGATCAGCGCGGCCTCGACCGCGCCGACGCCACCGGGTGTCGGCGCGGCCGCGGCCAGCGTGCCGCCGATCATGGTGACGATGGTGAGGGTGATGAACGACGCGCCACCACCGAACGCCTCGACGCTGGCCCACAGCGCGAGCGCCAGGCCGAGTGTGATCGCGCCACAGCCGAGCACGATCACCGAGAAGCGCTTCGGATCCCGGACCAGATCACCGAGTTCGCCGAGCACTTCCTGCAACTGCGGGCGCACCGAATTGTTCAGCCAGCGTCGCAGTTTCGGCACGAACATGAACGCGCCGATAATGCCGACGCCCACACCGGCCGCCAGATAGAGCACAGTTGCGTCGGGCACGAAATGCGACAGATTCGCCGAGGTGCCCGCCGCCACACTGAACAGGATCAGCAGGCCGATATGGGTGATCACCTGGACGGCCTGCTGCAATGCGACGGCGGCGGTGGCCCGCACGGCGCCGAGTCCGGCCTGCTGCAGGAAGCGCACACTCAACGCCAGTCCACCGACACCCGCCGGGGTTGTGGTAGCGGCAAAGGTATTGGCGACCTGCATGATCACCAGATTGCGGAAGCTGACCAGGCGCGTTGCGCAGGCCCACAGTGCCGCCGCCGCACCGATATACGTCAGCCCCGAGAACGCCAGCCCGAGCAGCGCCCACCACCAATTGGCGGTCCACAACTGCGAGAAGAAGGTCGGCACCGCGCTGATGAACGGATAGGCGACATAGACCAACCCGATCAGCAGCACCAACTGGATGAGCTGATTGCGGCTGAACCGGGTGATCTGCTCGGCCTCGATCTTGTCCTGCCCGGTCTGCTTGCGCACCTCGTCGCGGGCCGAGGAGACCACCTCGCCCCAGTCCGGAATCGACTTCTTGATGCCGGCGGGCATGGCGGACTTGGTGAGTCGGCTCGCCGCGGTCAGTACCGTCTGCTCGCCGAGCGTTTCGATGGCGGTGCGCACCGCGGCTTCCTTGCCGAAGACCGCGGTGGTCGAGACCAGCAACTGGGCGACATCGGACTGTCGCTGTTTATCGGACGCGCCGAATTCCGCGTTGACGAATCCACTGAACAGCGTGGCGCCGTTCTCGATTCGGATCTCGACGGGCCGCAGATCGCCGTGCGAGATCTGGCCGCAGTGCAGTGCGGCGAGCGATTTCCATACACCGGCGAGGTCGTCGTCGCAGGATTCGTCGAGCGCCTTACCCCGAGGCATGGTGTGCGCGTACAGCATCCAGCCGCGTTCCAGCGCCGCGACGGCGACCTGCTGCACAGCGGCCAGACCCATTTCGCCGACGGCGATGGCCATCAGCGCACGGTGCTCGACGGCACGGTGCATGGAGCCGTGCAGTGCCGCGGTTTCACTGCTGCGGAAGGTGAGCCAGCGCCACAGCTGACGCAGCGCACCGAAGCTGCGCTGATTCTTGCCGAACAGTTCGACGGTCAACTCGCGCTCCGGACCGTCGATGGCCGCGGCGAGCACCAGCGGACCGCGTCCGGCGGGATGCACCACGGTGAACGCGGTGACAGTATGTCCGCGCCTGGCCAGCACCCGCACCGCCGCATCCAGCGGCACCTCCAGCGCCGGAGTGCCGACCACCAGCACGATCACCGCGCCGACCAACCAGCCGACCGCGAGCCCGAACATGGCCCGCGCGGGCACCACCGTGCTGACCACCAGGTGGATCGGTGCGAAGGCCAGCAACAGCAACCACAGCCAGCGCCGCGGCCGGGTCGGCAGCCACGGACTGGATACGGTCAGCACCGCCGCGAGCATGGCGATCCAGCGCGGATCATCGAGGAACTGCGACAGGAAGGTATCGAGCCGATCCGGTACCTGCAGATGCCATTGCGGCGCGGACAATCCCGTGCCGGTGATCGATAGCAGCAGGCCTGCGACCAAGCCCGCGGCCGCGTAGCCCGCGAGCAGCTTCCACTGCCTGCTGATGATCAATTCGATGAGGATCGCGAACGGCAGCGCCAGAATCGCCATGCCGTAGACCAGGTACACCAGATTGGACTGGTCCGGATTGAGGAAGCCGACGATATTCGAGACCGAACGTTCCAGCGCCAGCCACTCCGGCCGGGTGATCAGCGAGGCGGCGACGACCACGCCGACCCACAGTGCCGCGAGTACGACACGGATGATGTCACTGGTCCGCCGGATCAGCGGTTGCAGCAGGCTCCCCGTGACCGGGATATCCCGCCCATCAACTCGCATCTCTGGCTCCGCTCGTCCGCCTCCCCCGGGCCTCTGCCGGTGTTGGGTGTGCCTAACTTACCGCTGCGGGCCGGTGGTTCCCCGGATGGCTGGGCTGGGCGTCCTGGCGAGTTCGCCCCGCCGACTTACCGGTCAGTAGACGGTCTTGCCGAATCTGTCCCAGCCGATGAGGATCAGGACGAATCAGCCGACGGAAGGCAGGACATGGCAGCACAGGATCTGACCGGGAAGACAGTGGTGGTGACCGGCGCCAGCTCCGGCATCGGCGCCGAGGCGGCGGCGAAGCTGGTGGCGCGCGGCGCGAGCGTCGCGGTGGTCGGGCGCTCGCCGGAGCGCACCGCCGAGGTGGCGACGCGGGTCGGCGCGGAGCCGTTCATCGCCGATTTCGCCCGCTTCGACGAGGTGCGCAAACTCGCCGATCAGCTTCTCGATCGCTATCCACGCATCGATGTGCTCGCCAATAATGCGGGCGGCGCATGGGCGAAACGCACAGTCACCGATGACGGCAACGAGCTGACCTTCCAGGTCAATCACCTGTCGCCGTTCCTGCTGACCGCCCTGCTGCTGGATCGGCTGGTGCAGTCGCAGGCCAGGGTGGTCAATACCGCGAGCATGACCTACCGGATGGCGAAGCTGGACCTCGACACCGTCAACGCTTCGACCGGCTCGTTCAACCAGCTGGGCGCCTACGGCACCTCCAAGCTCGCCAACATCATCTTCACCAGGGAACTGGCCCGCCGCACCGAGGGCACCGGTTTGGTCACCGCGGCATTCCATCCTGGCGCGGTCGCCACCCACGTCTACGACAATGCTCCGCTCGGCCTCGGTGCGTTCATCCGCTCGCCGCTGTCGCGGCCCTTCTTCATCAGGGCAGACAAAGGCGCGGATCCGTTGGTGCACTTGGCGACTACGCCGGAGGAGGTCAACGGCAAGTACTTCCACCGGCTCGAGGTGGAGCAGCCGCGGAACAAGCATGCGGTGGATGCCGAACTCGCGCAACGGCTCTGGACGATGTCCGAAGAGATCACCGGAACGGCATAGGTCACTGGGCGTCCGCACCGAGTGCGTGACGCCCACCTTCGGCCGCCACACCGACGGCGAACACTTCGCCGCTCATCTCGCCTCGATCGAGTTCGACAATGGCCCGCACCACCTGTTCGGTGGACACCGTCCCGGGAAAATCATCGGGCGCGATGGCATTGGCCCGCACGCCGAACTCCTCGAATTCGGCCGCGATATGCCGTGTCAGGTGGTTGAGCGCCGCCTTGGACGCCGCGTAGAGCGCCTGCCCGCCGGGGTACACCCGCGAGCCCGCAATGCTGGAGACATTCACGATATTGCGATTGCGGGCCCGATTCTGGTCCCCGGCGTGCACCCAGCTCCGCTGCGCCAAGCGCGCCGACAAACGCAGCGGCACACCGACATTGAGTGCGAAATGCGGATCGAATTCGTCGAGCGCGGTATCGCCGTCGACGATGCCGCGCGGCTGGAATCGGCTGTGCGCGGCATTGTTGACCAGCAGATCGATGTGCCCGAAGCGGGCAAGTGCGATATCGAGGACGCGCTCGACTTCACCCGCTTCGGCCAGATCGGCCTTGATCACGAAGATCCGCGAATCATTCTCGGGCACCGGCATTTCCGGTTCGAAGGGATCGACGAACCATTCGAGTTGTGACGGTGCGGCCGGGGTGCGATTGCGGCAGACCGCGATGATGTCGTAGTCGGTGTACAGACCCCGGCAGAAGGTGTCACCGAGGACGCCGCCGGCTCCGGTGAGCAGACATACCCGGCGTTCAGTGCCACTGCGCAATACTGTCTCCTCCCCAGCGCCGCACCACATCTTCCTTCGGCCGGTGCAGCCACATCACCGCGCTATTGCGCGCGGCGGCGTTGTTGCCGACGAACGTATGCCATGAGCGCGGTGTGCACTCGAACAGCAGCAGCGAATTGTCCAGTGGCGGAATCGTCAGTGCGGAAACCGGATTCGCGCCGATATGGGCATACAGTGCGGTCTCGCCGCCATCGCCCGGTTGCCAGTCCGGATTGCCGAAATAGAACAGCACCGCGACGGCGCGCACCGTCTCCCGCGCGAAGACCTCCGGCGTCCGCGGACCGGTCTTCAGATCCACCTCCGGATCCACGGTCCTGACCTCGCCCGGCCCGGGCGCCGAACCCTTGAACCAGGCCGGATTCAGATCATTGTGCGGTGATCCCG
Source organism: Nocardia sp. NPDC102475 (assembly GCF_055584605.1). Taxonomy (NCBI): domain Bacteria; kingdom Bacillati; phylum Actinomycetota; class Actinomycetes; order Mycobacteriales; family Nocardiaceae; genus Nocardia; species Nocardia sp. NPDC102475. Next base: position 46,812 of record NZ_JBVJLS010000014.1, read on the forward strand.
ACGGACTACCCGGCGGATGATGGTGCACCGACCCCTCGACATCACCGGTCGTCGCCACCCCCGCCACCCGCGCGATCAGGTCATGCCATTCCCGTGAAAGGAACAGCGCCAACGGCCCGTCCCGCAGCCCCGCCAGCGAAGCCCCGACCGCACCGTAATCCGCCGCCACCGCTCCGAACGCCTCCGGCCGCTCCCGGCGCACCCGCGCCAGCTCATCGGCCAGCCGCTCGTAGAACTCGGGCACGAACACATCCCTGGCATAGATATGCGGAAACGGTTCGACCCGGCGAATCCAGCGCCGATGCGCGAATAAATCCGTGAACCACGACGGCGCCGCGGTCACCGCGGATTCGGCTACCCCTGTCAACTTCAATCCCTCCCGAATGACCACAGCGATCCTAACGGGCACCACCGGAATCCGTGCCCCGGCGGTAGCCGGGCTCTGGTCCACGGCGAGTAGTTGCGAGGATCACCGGGTGTGGAACGACCTACGCGTGTGCTTCGTCGGTGATTCCTTCGTCGCGGGTGTCGGCGACCCGCAGTGCCTCGGCTGGGTCGGCCGCCTGGCCGCCCAGACGTACGCGAACGGCCAGCCGCTCACCACGTACAACCTGGGTGTGCGGATGCAGACCTCGACCGAGATCCTCGGCCGCTGGCGTACCGAATGCGCGCCCCGATTTCCGGTCGGCTCCGATGCTCGTTTGGTCGTCTCGTTCGGCGTCAACGACACCACGTTCATCGAGGGACGGCCCCGAGTCACATCCGAGCAATCGGCGGCCAATCTGTCCGAACTGCTCACCCAGGCCGCCGAGCTTCCGGTCCTGGTCGTTGCGCCGCCGCCCATCGATGACGCTGAGCAGAATGCCAGGACCGCCGCGCTCGACGAACATTTCGCCGAGATCTGTGCTGCCGCAGCGGTCTCCTACGTACGCGTCCATCAACCGCTGCGAGACAGCGCGGTATGGATGCGCGAGGTGCGCGCGGGTGACGGCGCACATCCCGGCGCGGCAGGTTACGACGAATTGGCCGCGCTCATCCAACCGGCCTGGCGAGAGTGGTTGGCGCGCTGAGCAATCCGTGCGAATGCCGACAGGCGGGTGGTGATCAGCCGATCGAGCCCCGCGATGGTCGGCATCTACCCATCGCCAGAAGTCGGAATCGTCGGAGGTGAACGGTGGGCCGCGAACCCAGTGAACGCCGGAAGTTCATCGACGCCGGAATGCCTCCGCCGGGAGCTACGGCCCCACTGTCTGAGACGTGATGTCTCGGGCAATTTCGTTCCTTCGTCCGAGCAGGTCAGCGCGTTGTACTCAGCTCACAGACATTCGGCGCGCATCCGCTTCGGCGCGCTTTTGCCGAGCCACCGCCAGATCGACCGGCAATGCGCCCTCCTCGACGGGCCGAATCACCAACTCGTGCAGCGTCGGATGCCAGCGCCCGACCTCGTCGCGGAACGAACCCTCGGTCTCCAACTGACCGATCGCACCGATCAGCGTCAGCATCGATCGCGCGAACGGCGTGAAGCGCGCGGGCATGGTGCCCTGGCGCAGGGCATTCGACAGCCGCGGATTCGTCACTCGCAGTACCTGTTTGCGCAGCCAGCGCATGGTGAACCGGTAATTCGCGTGCCGGAAGGGTTCGATGCACGGCGCGACCACATGGAACAGATCCTCGGCATCGAGCACCCGGCCCGGTTCGCAGAAGCCGTGCCGGCGTGCCGCCGCCTCCAATTCCGCGGGGCCGCCGTTGAACAGCGCATCGCAGTAGTCGAAGGCGAATTCCTCGAAACCCTCGGTCGGCCACGGTGTGCAGGCCCCGAAGTCGACGACGCCGAGTCGCCCATCCGGTAGCACCCGGAAATTGCCGGGATGCGGATCGCCGTAGAGCAGACCACTGCGGATCCAACTGGAGGCCATGAACCGAATCAGCTGCATGCCGGCCCGATCCCGTTCGGCGCGGGTACCGGTGGCGATGACGCGCGGCAGCGGCGTGCCGTCCAGCCATTCGGTGACGAGCACATCGCCGCGCTGTTCGATCACCCGCGGAATGTAGAAATCCGGATCATCGGCGTAGGCCGCCGCGAAGATCCGCTGAGATTCGGCCTCGGCCGCATAGTCGAGTTCGTCGAGCACACAGGCGCAGATCGCCTCGGTCACGCCTTTGACATCCGCACCGGGCACGAAAACCGTTGCCAGCATGGAGATCCGGCGCAGCTGATCCAGCTCGTTCGCGACCGCCTGCTTACCGCCGGGATACATCACCTTCACCGCGACCGGCGTACCGTCGCGCCATACCGCGCGATGCACCTGGCCGAGCGAGGCGGCGGCCGCGCGCCGATCGTCGAATTCCCGGAAATGCCAACGCCAGTTCTCCCCCATGCTGGCGACCATCGCCGCGTGCACCGAGCGCGGGAGCATCGCGGGCGCGGAATCCTGTAGCCGACTCAGCGCGATCTTGTACGGCTCGGCGAGATCCGGCGGAAGTGCGAGTTCGTAAATGGCAAGCAGCTGACCGAGTTTGGCGGCACAGCCCTTCAGCTCGCCGAGTACCTCGAACATGTGCTGTGCGGTGCGCATCTGGATTTCGCGATCGACCTCACCGGCCGGTCGGCCCAGCGCGCGCTTACCAACGCCCGCGGCGTGCCGACCCGCGAAAGCGACCGGCAGCGCCGCCAATTTCGCAGTGCGAACCGCCGTGCGAACAGGAGGTTTACCGTTCGACCTCATCGCGAAAATGCGTGCACGTCTAGTTGTCGAACTCTCGGCCGATCGACCGTCGCCACGCGGAATTGTCATGACTCACCTCACACTGCACGCTGACCAGTGTTACACAGGTGCAGTCTCGCACAGGAGGGCATAGACTGTCTGGGACGTATTCGGAACCGAGTCGAAAGGTGGCATCTCGATGGGATCCCAAACGGTAGTCGCCGACGTTGCCGATGAGCTGGCACGCCGGGTTGCCGCGGGGGAATATCAGCCGGGGGATTTGATGCCGTCGGTCCGTCAGGTCGCGGAAGAGTTCGATATGAACCGCGCGACCGCGCAGTTGACCCTCGGTCGGCTGGAGTCGTACGGATTCGTCGAGGCGCGACGCGGCAAGGGGTTCACGATCCGCGATGTCCGTGAGGCGGGCGGCATCGATGTGTATCGGCACCTGTTCCGGTTCTCGGTTCCGATGCCCGATGTGGCCATCGAGATGTTCCACGACATCGTCGAGGTGGAGCGCGGCATCGTCATGGAGGCGCTGCTCGCCTACACCAGCAGCGACCAGGAGATCGACCCAGCTGAACTCAAGGCCGAGATCGATGAACTGGAATCGCTTGCCCGACAGGATGTTCCCGACTTCCAACAGATCCTGGCCATCGAGGTCGGCCTGGTCCGCCGACTGCTCACCGCACTCGGGCTGAGCATGCAGCGCGCGATCATGAACTCCATCGGCGAGATGGTGCTCGAGGTACCCGAGGCCGTCGAGGCCTTCTTCGCGGGTGCGGCGGATCTGCATGTATTGGTATGGCGTGCGCTGGTCGCGGTGTGGGATTCCGGTTCCGGTCCGTCCGATGCGCAGCTCGCGCTGTTCGAGGATCTGTTCGGGCTGTATCACGACAAGGTGATCGCCCGGTTCGAGGAATTGCTCGATGTCGGGGCCGAGGGCCACGAGGATGCGGAGCACGCGGCAACCGCCTGATCGCTCCTCGATTCTTCCGAATTCACTGTCTGGGTCATTTTGGCTGCCCATGCTCGGCCGGGTCTTCGGTGGCATCGTCGGGATCTGCGCTTGATCAACCAGGAGTTTCTCTGTGAAATCGGTACCAATCCTGCCGCGCCGCTGGACTATTGCGGATATCGCGGATCAATCCGGCAAGATCGTCGTTGTCACCGGCGCCAATAGCGGCCTAGGCCTGCGCACCGCCGAGGCACTGGCGAGCAAGGGCGCGCATGTGCTGCTGGCCTGCCGCAATCCGCAGAAGGCCGCGACGGCACTGGATGCGGTCACCACGGTAGCCACCAGGGCCAAACCCGAAGTGCTACAGCTGGATCTGGCAGATCTGGCCTCGGTCGCGCGGGCGGCCGAACAGATCAACGACACCATCGGGCAGATCGATCTGCTGATCAATAATGCGGGCGTGATGGCGGTACCGCGCTCACGCACGGCCGACGGATTCGACGCCCAATTCGGCACGAATCACCTCGGGCACTTCGCATTCACCGGTGGTGTGCTGCCCGCGCTCCTGCGCGCCGAACGGCCGCGCGTGGTGACCGTATCGTCGGTGGCCGCGTGGGTCGGCGTGATCAACTGGCTCGACCCGAATTGGCAGCGGCTCTATCTGCGCTGGCCCGCCTATAGTCAGTCCAAACTGGCGAATCTGCTGTTCACCGCCGAACTCGAGCGCCGGGCCCGCGCGGCCGGTTCCGACCTGCGCGCGGTGGCCGCGCATCCCGGAGTGTCGGCGACCCATCTCTACGACAGCAACGGTGAGAAGGGTGTGCGCGGCGTCTTGGCGGCGATCCCGCAGGCGATCCTGTTCGCGCTGGCCCAGTCCGACCGCATGGGCGCATTGCCGCAGCTGTACGCAGCCACGGTGCCGGAAGTGCGCGGAAACTCCTATGTGGGACCGGGTTTCGAGCTCGCCGGATATCCGCGGCGGACACTGCGTAATCCGCTTGCCTACCGGCGCTCGACCGCGCGCAAACTGTGGCAGCTCAGCGAGCAGTTGACCGGTGTGCGTTACGACTTCGCGGTGACCTAGATAGATATCAATGCGGTGCCGCGGCGAAGGCGGCGAGGACCAGTGAGCTCACGATCGCGACCGCAAGTACACCCAGCACCACCAGATTTCGCCGTTGCGGCAGATCGGCATGTACCAGATTCGGACATTCCGGCTCATTATGTCCGCGACTTCCGCACCGAGGGTTGGTGCAGGGATACATGCCGACCTCCCAAGACTGACGCGAGCGCTCGCACTGTAGCAATGCGAATCATCTGTATACCGCGTGCGCCGACGAACGGCTACCCAGCCACGGGAGGACGAAAACGCCGCCCCGACCGGTCGGGGCGGCGTCGAAGCGCCTGCTACAGAGCGCTATTGAGCTTGTTCAGGCGGTCGCACGCCTCGACGTATTCGTTGATCAGCCGGGCGATCACATCGGCGGAGCGCTCCACCTTGTTCATCATGCCGACGACCTGACCGACCGGATTGAAGTTCACATCCTTGGCGGCTTCCGGATAGCGATGCCCGCGCTTGACGCCGTCCAGAGCAACCATCATCTGCAGCGGCATGGGCAGCGGATCCGGATTCTCCGGCGCCTCCCAGGCCTCGGTCCAGTCGTTCTTCAGCATCCGGCACGGCTTGCCGGTCCAGGACCGCGAGCGCACGGTGTCCTGGCTGGTGGCTTCGATGTAGGTCTGCATCTGGGCGGGCGGCACATTCGCCTCCTCGACGGTCAGCCACAGCGAGCCGGTCCACGCACCCGCGGCGCCCATCGCCATGGCCGCGGCGACCTGACGACCGTTGCCGATGCCGCCGGCGGCCAGCAGCGGCATATCGCCGATGGCGTCGACCACCTGCGGCCACAGCACCATCGAGGAGATCTCACCGCAGTGCCCGCCGCCCTCGGTGCCTTGGCAGACAACGAAATCCAGGCCCGCGCGCTTGTGGTTGAGCGCATGCTTCACCGAACCGCACAGCGCGCCGATGAGCCGCCCGGAGCCCTGGATCTGCTCGACCACATCCGGCGGCGGGGTGCCGAGGGCATTGGCGACCAGCTTGGCCTTGGGATGGCGCAGGATCACCTCGATCTGGGGTGCGACAGTGGTCGCGGTCCAGCCGAGGAGTTGGTTGTGGTGCTCACCGTCGGGCAGATGCGGGACATTGTGCTCGTTGAGCAGCTTCTCCGCGAAGTCCCGGTGCCCCTGCGGAACCAGTTCCGCCAGTTTGGCTTCCAGCTGTTCGGGGCTCAGGTCATCGATCCCCTTGCCCTCGTACTTCGACGGGATGACGAGGTCGACGCCGTACACGCCGTGCACATGCTCGTCGAGCCAGGCCAGCTCGACCTCCAATTCCTCGGCGGTGAAGCCCACCGCACCGAGCACGCCGAGTCCGCCGGCATTGCTGACCGCGGCCGCCACATCGCGGCAATGGGTGAAGGCGAAGATGGGGAATTCGATCCCCAGCCGGTCGCAGATTTCGGTACGCATGGCGTGCTGGTCTCCCTACTTGCTCAGCAGCCGGATCACAACGGCTGACGAGTGCTGGAACGGGTTGCATATTTGGTCACCGGCCCGCGCTGCCGATTCGACCGACTGCCGCAGATATCGCCATGACGCGGCGGTAGCTTCGTCGACAGGCGCGGACGCCTGACATCGAATGTAACACGTTCTAGTTTTCTCGGGGTAGCTGTTCCAGCCGACCGGATCAGAGTTCCGCGGTGACGAGCCGGTAGCCCAGGTCGAGGTGGGATTTGTCGAGCAGCTCGGCATGCCGGATGGACCACGCGTCGGTGGCGAGATCGTCGCGGAGCCGGTTCAGTCCGTCCTGTAGCAGTGCCGCCGGAGTCATCGCCAGCATCGACATTCCCGAGCGCACGGTTTCGTCCAGATACGCCTCGGGTCGCCGCCAGTACGCGCCGCCGAAGCCGTCGACGCAATCGTGCGGGACCGGGATCGGGGTGATCGATACGTCGCCGAGCAGGGCGGTGAGGCGCGGAAGTGGGACTGCCAGGCGCGCATCGGTTACGGCCGCCGCGGGCAGATGGTCACGGACCAGCCAGAATTCGCGGTAGACGGTGTGGTCCCAGGTGAGGATGACGATGCGGCGGCGGGCGATCCGTTTCAGTTCGGCAATGCCGCGATCGAGGTCGGTCCAGTGGTGCACGGTCAGGATGGCCAGGGCGGCATCGACGGCATCGGTGTGGATCGGCAACTGCTCGGCGACCGCCTGTACCGCGGGTGCGGCGGCGGGTGGACGTTGCGCGATCATCACCTCGCTCGGCTCGACCGCGATCACAGTGCCGATCGGTTCGTACGATCCGCTGCCCGCGCCGATATTGGCGATCGAATTCATGCCACGAACCGCGTCATCGATGACCGCGGCGATGCGCGGATCCGGTTGCCTGGTCCGCGCGTACGTCCGCCCGGTGTGGTCGTAAAGAGTCATCATCGCCCCGTCGCCTGCCTCAGCTTATCGACTGGCGACGTGGGCGATTCGACTCCTCAGGTGGCTGACTGCTCCAGTTCGGCCAGCGAATTCTCCAGGTGGTCGAGCAGGCTGTGCAGTCGCGGCACGCTGCGGCGGCAGCCCACGAGGCCGAAGTCCAGACTGTCCACATTGGTGGTGAGGGTGATATTGACGGCCTGCCCGTCGAACGGAATCGACATCGGGTAGGAGGCGTCCAGGCGCGCACCGTTCCAGTACTGCGGTTCCTTCGGGCCCGGGACATTCGAGATGACGATATTGAACGGCGGATTCGTGAACGACAGCATGCCGGGCAGCAGCGTCAGTGCCAGCGGGCTGAGCATCAACCCGGATAGCGCCATGGTCTGGATGGGCGAGAGCGAGTTGTAGACCTCTTTGCTGCGGCGCATCGATTCGCTCACCACGCGCAGCCGTTCGATCGGATCGGCGATATCGGTGCCGAGATTGCACAGGATCGCGCCGACCTTGACGCCACTGGCCTCGGCATCGTCCTCATCGGCCCGCAGCGAGACCGGAACCATGGCGATCAACGGCTTGTCGGGCAGCGCATTCTGTTCGATCAGATACGCGCGCAACGCACCGGCCGACATCGCGAGCACCACATCGTTGACGGTCGTGCCGGTCGCCTTCTTGACCTGCTTGACCCGCTCCAGCGGCCAGGACCGGACCGCGCACCGGCGGGCGCCGCCAATCGGCACATTGAACATCGAGCGCGGCGCCTCGAAGGGCATGGTCAACTGTTGCTGCACCAACGCGGCGCGCGCGACCCGCAGCGCGGCGGGCCCGGAATTGGCCGCCGACAACAGATTTCGCGCGAGCCCGCCCAGCATCGAGCCCGACGGTTCGGTCTTGCGCTTCGACCGAGGCAGGTTCCACGGCACGCGTGTTTCGCTCGCCGTGGGATCGTTGGTGAGCGTGCGCTGCAGCACTCGCTGCGCGGTGACGCCATCGATCAGCGCGTGATGCATCTTCGAGTAGAGCGCGAAGCGGCCGTCGTTCAGGCCCTCCACCACGTGGATTTCCCATAGCGGGCGGTGCCGGTCGAGTAGGGCGCTGTGCAGGTCGGAGGCGAGTTCGAGCAGTTGATCGAAGCTGCCGGGACTCGGCAGCGCCGACCGACGCAGGTGATATCCGAGTTCGACGTCCTTGTCCTGAGTCCACGCCAGCTGCGGTGCGCCGAGCCAGGTTGCCGGGCGCTTGCGGAAGGTGGGGTGGAATTCGTTGTCCGCCAACAATTTCTCGTGGGTCAGCCGCGCGAAATCGGGCCCGGCGTCCTCCGGCGCCTCGAATAGTTGTAGCGAACCGACGTGCATCGGATGCTCGCGAGATTCGGCGAGCAGAAATACGGCATCGATCGGAGAAATGAGCTCCATGGTCTGTCGCCCCCTGACGACGGTGTGGTGCTGAGGTCTTGGTGAAAGGAAAACGACCACGATGTCGATAAGGGCCCGCACAGCCATGTCCCCTGTGCGCTGTCCCCAACCTTACTGAAAGGTGCGGATTCGCGTTCGCCGAATCAGCGATCCTTGACCAGGAGCAGGTACGCCTGGCGGCCCCGCTCCCCGGGATCCGGTTCCCGGACCAACCGGGCGATCGGCGTGAAACCGGCCTGCTCGGCCAGCGTGGCGAGCCGATCCGGTGACCATCGGTAGGCGGTTGTCACCTTGTGGTCGAACGGTTCCGGATCCTGGACATCGGCTGCCTGGAAGAACGCGAGCAGTGCGTGCCCTCCTGACTCGAGTACCCGATGAAACTCCGTTAACACAGCGGGCATTCGTTCGGGCGGCAAATGGATGATCGAGTACCACACGAGAATTCCCGCGAGAGTGGCGTCGCCGATATCGAGGTGCTCGAGCGAGCCCTCCTCGAAGTCGAGTGTCGGATACTTAGCCCGCGCCAATTCGAGCAGCCGCGGTGACAGGTCGATCCCGAAGATATCGAGGCCGAACCCGGCCAAGTGCGCGGTCATTCGGCCTTCACCGCACCCGAGGTCGGCCACTCGACCGTCGTGCACCAGTTCCGCGAATACGCCGAGCATGGCGCGGTCGAACGGCTGTGTTGCCAGGTGATCTTTGGCGAATTCGGCGTAGCGGATGGCGTTTTCGTCGTAGGCGGCGCGGGTGTGCGCCACGTCCGCGGGATCGGTTCGACTGTTCGCTGTCACTCCGACATCATTCCACTGCGAAGCCCCGCGACAGGTATGCGGCGCAACGGTTTGTCGAGGTGCAGGGCCGTATCGGCGGCACCGGTCCGATTTTCAGCGCGTGCGGGCGCTCAGGACTGGGCGATCGGCGTCGCGGCCGGTTCGTCGGCGGCGCGGGCGTGGGCGGTGCCGAGGATCGAGCCGAGAATGACCAGCGGGAAGCCGATGCCCATGCCGATGGTCAGCGGTTCGTCCAGCAGGGTGACGCCGAGCAGGATGGCCACCGCGGGATTGATGTAGGTGATGACCGTGGCGCGGGCCGGGCCGACCTCGCTGATCAGCGCGAAGAACACCAGGAACGCCGCGGCCGTGCAGATTGCGGCCAGCCCGAGCACCGACCACGACGCGTCGGCGGTGAAATGTGCTGGCCGGCGGAGTGCGGCGAACGGTGTGTAGATCACCGCCGCGAGAATCAGTGATCCGGTGACCACGCCGAGCGGCGGCAGGTCGGCGAGTGCGCGGTTGATGATGATCGGGCCGATGGCGTAACCGATGGTGGTAAGCCCGATGGCGCCGATGGCGGCGGGCTGTGTCAGATCGATATCGAAGCCGACCAGCGCAGCGACCCCCGCGAATCCGATGATCAATCCGGTGGTGCGGCGCGCGTCGAAGCGATCGTGTGCGAAGGAGTACTTGGGCCACACTTTTGCGCCGAGACCCTGAATGGGTTTGGCCAGGATCACCACTCCGACCAGCGGAACCGCGGCGATCAGTAGCCCGACGGTCGAGCTGTTCAACGTGGTCTCCGCGTACCCGATCAGAAACCACGGCCCGGTGATCTCGACCAGCGTGTACAGCAGCAGCGGGCGCCAGCGCTCGAGCACCGGTGCGAGTGTCTTGGTGTAGAGCGCGATCGGCAGCAGGATCAGCGCGCCAAGAAAGGTCCGTCCGAATGCCACCGCGATCGGGTCGAAATCCTCGACCGCGATCCGGATCATCGCGTAGGGCACGCCCCAGATGACGCCCATCGCCAAGAACAGCACCCACCCGCGCCGCGTCATCGCTTCACCATCTCGCTCTGCTCGCTTCCGATCGAATCGGAGCCTATACGAATACATCCCATCACGGGATGGCTGGAACGAGCGATGAATTCGGCGATCAGGTCTCGTCTGTACCGGTGCAAGATCCGATACCCGTCCTCGGAAGGACTCATATCATGACCGCTGAGAGCACCGCCGAGGTCGGCGCGAGGCCCGGCCGTTCCCTCAATATCAGCTTGTGGGTGCTGCAAGTCCTGCTTGCCGCGTTCTTCGCATTCGCCTCCGCTACGCCGAAGCTCATCGGCGAGTCCAGCGCGGTCGAAGGCTTCGATTTGATCGGGGCCGGCGACTGGTTCCGCTACTTCGTCGGCGCCGTCGAGCTGGCCGGTGCGATCGGCCTGGTCATCCCGCGCCTGTCGGGACTGGCCGCCATCGGCCTGAGCCTCACGATGATCGGCGCCGCGTACACCAACGCCTTCGTCATCGACGGCTACTGGCCGGTCTACACCCCGCTCATCCTGCTGGTGCTCTTCGTCTTCATCGCCTGGGGGCGTCGGGACGAGACCAAGCGGCTGTTCGATCGAGACGCCTGGGGCTACCGGCAGGTGCTCATCCGACGCCTCGACCGCTGAAAAGAGGCGCAGGCCCGCGACGGCGTCAGCCGTGCGGACCTGCGCGCGATCGCCGTTGCGGCCCTGCGCTCCTGGCCGGGTCAGGGGTGACTCGACCCGCTGGTGGTGGTCGGTGCCGCGGATTGCGTTGTCGTGGTGGTGGATTCGGTGGTGGTCGGCTTCGGGGGCTGAGTGGTCGTGGTGGTCGAAGCCGGTGGTGTCGTCACCGCCGGTGTGCTCGGCGGCTGCGCTGTGGTGGTCGTCGGCTGGCTGCTGACTTCCGTCTTCGCGGGGGCGGCGGTGGTCGTCGTCGGTGACGGGGTTGTGGTTGTGGTCGTGGTCTTGCTCGGTTCGGGCGTCTTGGTCGTCGAGGTCGCTGCCTGGTAGGCGGCGGCGAGATCGGCCGACTCCGGCTTGGCGGTCGTGTCGACCGGCTGACCCGCCTGGGCCTGCTTCGCCAGATGGGTGAGCCAGGCGGCCGCGTACTCGGCGGATGTCAGCGGCTTACCGTTGTTCGGGTCGGCGTCGCGCCAATAGTCGAAGTGGTGACCGGTCGCATTGGGACCGAGCGTCTGCTGGTAGGGGTCGCTCATGATCACCGGGATGGTGTTCTGGTTCGTCACGATGAGACCGATGATTTCGTTGAACACCTTCTGCGGCAGATAGGCCAGCGGGGACATCTGATTGGCCGAGATCGCTTCCGCCTTGGCCGGAGTCTGCGACGTCTGTCCCGGCTTGTATTCCGGATCCGAAACCCTCAGCAGCACTTGCAGAAACGTCTCATCGCTCTGCATCCAGTTCGGCTGCGACTGGATATCAGCGAATGCCGCCAACGCGATTCGGCCGAGGACAACGGCGACGTCCTGTCCGGTCGCGGGGGTGAGCCCGTCGCGTTCCAGTGCATCGACATTCAACTGCCGACCCACATTCACCACCAACTGCAGCAGTGAAATGTTCTGCGGTGCCGAGCACGTGAGGTCGCCATCGGAGCAGAACGACGCGATCTTGCCGTTCAGCGCACCGAAGTCACCGCTGGTGCCGGGCAGTGCACCCTGGCCCGACGTGGCTTTCGTGCCATTCTGATACTTCTGGTCGAATCCGTCGGGGTTGCTGTACGGATCCTTCGAACCCGGGAACGGACCGTCGCCCGCCGAACGTCCGGCATCGGCGAGGATGACGACACCGACGACATCGGCCGGATCGACGATGCCGTAGCCACCATCCTGATCGGCGGTCTGATGCCCGATCGTCATGGCGACGCGGCGCACCACATCGGCGCCCTCGCTGTAGCCGACGATCGAGAACTTGGTGTCCGGGCAGGCCTGCGAGATTTCCCGCATCACCTGTTCGGTATTCGCGACACCCGCGTTGACGGCATCCTCGTAGGTGTCCATATTCGCCGGATAGGCGATGTAGACAGCGGCATACGAGCCGGGATCGACATCGTCGGCCGGTGCGTTGACGACCGGATCGACCCATTCGCTGCTGTGATCACCGGACAGCGCGGCGGGCAACTCCTCACCATTGGCCCCGACCAGCATTTTCGTGGTCGCGGCGTCGGGCGTATCCCGACGCCCGGCGACCGAGATGGTCACCATGTCGTGGCACTCCGTAACGGATGCCCGCAGGCGCGTATCGACGGTCTCGTGCGTCGATGTCAGCGCCATCGAAGCGGCGACAATCGCCACCACTCCCAATGACGCGGGCGCGACGATGGCCGAAGCCATGCGACGGCGCGCGAAGAACTCCCGAAGAGCCATGTCCCGTTCCCCAATCCAAAACCGACAAGTGGACGGACAGGCCCCCCGACAGGCCGTGTGTCTTGAAGGACGTCGGACTCGAGGGCCGAATCGTTACGCGGGCTGACAAAAAGTTACGTTAGGGCCAAGTTGTATGCCACTAATTAACGGCCCGCTTGATATAGCTACGCTGGTCAACGGCATGGTCGATTGGTGGTTCTGCAGTGTCAGCGCCGATCCGCTTACTCATCGGGCATCCTGGGTTTCGCACTTCGGGGCCGAGCACTGGAGGTCCTTGCGAATCTGTCACCGCATGAAATGGACCGTCGGCTCCGCTCCGGCAATAGCACGCGCCAGTTCGTCGGGGTGTGTCAGTTGTGGATGATGGGCGGCTCCGTCGATGGTGCTGAATTCGGTCCGGGGCAAGAGTGGTTCGAACAGTGCTGGATCGAGCGGGTCCGCGCTTCCGGTGATCACGTGTACCGGTCCGGGATATCGCGTGAGCTTGTCGGCGAGTTCGCTGCGCCAGCGTGCGTTCGTCGTTGCGGCGAACAGTGTGGCGACGTTGGCCGCGACCTTCGCGCGACGCAGATCCTGGACGCTCGATTGCAGAACAGCCGCGTGGCCGGTCGAGCCGGTGAGCTTGTCGGACCAGGCGTCCGGGCTCATCCGACGCAGATACCACCGGGTCAGGGGTCTGGCCCGTGCTGAAAGCCCAGCGCTCGGCTGGAGAAAGAATGGAGCGACCAGTGTGATCGATCCGACCTCGTCCGGATGCGCGGCCGCGGCCTCGACCACTGCGGCGGCGCCGATCGAGTGCCCGACCAGGTGCGCGCCGGGTGATCGCTCGAGCAATGCCTCGAGCCATGCCTGCCACTCGTCTCGACCACCCGCGGACATCCCGAGGCCGGGCAGGTCCAGCACCTGGGCGTGACCGACGGTCGCCGCGACCGGAGCCCAGGTGTCGGCATTGACCGGCAGGCCGGGCAGTATCACGGTGGGCGCGTCGGGCTCGCCGATCCGGAATGTTCGGACACCGGCGTATTCGTCGAAAGCCCTTGCGGCACTGCCGGTTCGAGCGGTCCCGAACCGATGTGCGGCGAGATGGTCGGCCCAGCGCAGGATCGTAGGTGTGGTGTCGGGCATATCGAGGCCATGCCTGCGGGCGAGTTCGTGTGCCGAGTCCGTGGGGTATCGGTCGGTGGACAGGAAGGTCAGAGTCTCCGGGTCGGCTTTCGTCAACGACTGCGGAAGGCGCTGCACCAGCGCGACCGGGATGCGCGTGCGCGGTACCGGCACTCGGTAGTGCCGGCCGACCTGCGTCAGCAGAGTCGGGAGCGCGGGCGTGGCGTCGTCGAGCACCCAGTACGCCGCACCGGCTGTGGCGGGATCGGTTGGGAGCAGGGTCATGAAGCGGGTCAGGTAGTCGACCGGGATCACCGGCACGAAGGTGCGGGAGTTGCCCGGCAGTGCCGCCGCCGTGCCTTGCCAAATGTCTTTCAAGCTCGCCGCGAGGCCCAGTTGCTGATCGGATTCGCCGGTGCCGCTCGGACCGATGACGGTGGGCGGGTTGACGATCGACCACGGCACGCCGAGTTCATCGGCGGCGGCCTGGAATACCGCATCGCTTTCCACCTTCGATGCCTCATAAGCGCCCAGGTGACGATGGGTTCGTTCCACCCGCTCCGGGCTCCACGGAACGGTGGCCGGGTCCTGACCGCCGACTCGGTAGCCGGAGACGTATACGAGCCGGGACAGCTGTGGCAGCCGCGCGGCGAAGGACGCCACCGAGCGGACGCTGTCGACATTGCCGTGCCGCGCCTCGTCCTTCGTCATCCCGAATCGGTAAGCGCCGGCGCAGTTGTAGATCTCGGTGACATCCGCCCACGCCGAATCCTCGCCCTGGACAAAGGGATCGGCGTCGAAGTCGACAATCAGCTCGCCCGGCGCCGTACGGCATCCGTGATCGGCCAACCATGCGGCAAGCTGGGTGAACGATTCTCTGCTGCGCACCGCGGTGGTGACGCGGACCCCGGCCTGCTCCAAGGTGAGGATCAAATTGCGACCGATAAAGCCGGTCGCGCCGAAGACGAGCGCGTGGCGGGTGGTCATCACGCCACCGCCCCTGGCTGGTCGAGCAGGGCCGCCAGCAGCTGTGCCGTGCTGTGCAACGGCTCCACATCGCGTTTGGCGCGCGCCACGATCACCGCACCCTCGACCGCACTGACCGTCGCCGTCGCCAGCGTACGTGCCGCCGCCTCCGAATGCCCTGCCGCGACCAGGTATTCACGCAGCGGCCCGATCCACGATTCGAACGCCGCCGCGCACACGGCCCGCAGTCGTTCGCTGTGCGCGCCCATCTCCAACGTGACCACCGAAACCGGGCAACCGAGCTGAAAATCGCTGTCCGCGACCAACCCGGCCAGCACCTCCACAACCCGTCGAATCACCTCCCCCGGCGAGGCCCCGGCCCCCGCCGTCTCGTCCAGCAAGCTCCGGAATCGCTCGGCCGCCAGCTCGATCGCCTTCTCCCCGAGTTGCTCCTTGCCCTCCGGAAAGTGGAAGTACAACGACCCTTTCGGCGCCCCCGCATGGTCCACAACCGTGTTCAACCCGGTACCGCTATATCCCCGAGCCTGGATCAACTCCAGCATCGACTCCACCAACTGCCCACTCGTCTGAGCACCTTTGGATGTAACCATGAATCCCAGAATAGACCGGTCTATAGATTTTGCAAAGGTTGTCGGATCATGCCCGCGCGCTGTCATTGGAGAGAACCGGCTCTTCATGCGGCGGGATCGGTTGGGGCGTGGCCATTTGCCGCGGCAGCAGGAAGGGCGTGGCGAGCAGGAGAACTCCGGCCAGCGCGATTGCCGCACGCGGGCTGGTCAGTTGTGCCAGCAGACCCCATGTCACGGTGATTGCCGCGATGCTGATGCTGCTGGTGATCGACCACGCGGCGAGGACCCGGGCGTGGCGATCGGTTTCGGTGTTGTTCAACCGATAAGCGGCGAAGACCGCGTTGAAAATGCTGATGCAGATGATGAGCCCGAACTCGGTGACCATCACGATCACCAGCCCGGCCGGGCCTGGCCGGATGAACGCCAGCCCGAGCGGCCAGCAGGCACGTAGCGTGCCGAAGACCCGCAGCACCGTCTGTTCGCCGTAGCGGGAAGCGATGCGGCGAGCGAGTCGTGATCCGATCAGGCCACCGATACACGGAACAGCGAAGGCCAGTCCGTACTCCCAGACCGGGAACTGCAGGTGCGCGAGCATCAGCACCGACAACAGCGGCTCACCGGCCATGATCAGCCCGTTGACCAGCATGGTGTTGACGAAGAACCGGCGCAGCGTGTGATGGGTGAGGATGTAGCGCCACCCCTCGACGATGTCGCTCGACCGGCGCGTTCGGCTCTTCCGCAGCGGCGGTGGCTGCTCGGGTTCCCTGATCGCGGTGATGCCGAGCGCCGAGAGTAGGTAGCTCACCGCATCGATGACGACGGTGGTCACCGGACCGAGCAGCCCGATAGCCGCGCCACCCACTGGCGGTCCGATGACCGTGGCCGACCATGTAGTGGACTCGAAACGGCTGGTGGCCACGAGAAGTCGGTCGGCGGGGACGACGGTCTTGAGGTACGCGCCACTGGCCGCGGTGAACGCGATCTTCGCTGCCGCGGTGACGATGGAGACCACCAAGAGTTGCGCGAAGGACAATCCACCCAGGCAGTAGGCGAGCGGTATGGATGCCAGTGCTGCGAAGCGGATCACGTCCGTGGCGATCATGACCGGCCGCTTGGCACGAAACTCCATCCACGGCCCGAGCGGAACCGCCAGCAGTGCACCGATCGCCAGCCCGGATGCCGACAAGGTCGCCACTTCCGCCGAACTGGCGTTCAGCACGGTGATGGCGACAACCGAAAATGCCCCGAACCCGAGCCCGGTCCCGTAGGCGCTGACCGCGTAGGCGGCCCACAACCATCCGAACGTCCGACCCGGTTTCGCGCTCCGCCACATATTCCGCACTCCCTCTGTTGTCAGGGAGATTGAAGCCGGTCGATGGGTGCTGTCACCAACAACGAATCGAGCGGAGTGTCACAACTTTTCGTTGTGGGAGTAGGTTTTCGCTCGTGGATCTCGATGCGGTTCGTACCTTCGTCGCGGTCGCCGAGACCGGCCAGTTCCAAGCCGCTGCCGACGATCTGCGAATCACCCAGCAGGCCGCGTCGAAACGAGTAGCCACGCTGGAACGAGAACTCGGAGTCCAGCTTTTCGCGCGGATCGCCAGGGGTGTGCGGCTCACCGTCGACGGGCAAGCATTGCTACCGCATGCCCGCGAACTACTCCGTGCCGCCGAACGCGCGACCGCGGCCGTGACTCCGGGGCGCAGGGCCCTTCGGATCGACGTCGTGGCCCGCAGGATCGCGCCCTCCACCATCCTGCATGCCTTCTACCAGCAACATCCCGATATAGAGCTCGATGTCGTCACCCTGACCAACTTCGACGCGGAGTCAGCGCTGGCCGAGATCAGCGCGGGCACCATCGACGCCACCTTCAGATCTCTACGCCACCTCGAAGTCCCGAGCGGACTCCGGGCATCCCGCGTCATCGACGACCGACACGAACTCCTCGTCGGCCCACGGCATCCACTGGCGAACGCCAAGACGGTGACGCTGACCGAACTCACCGATCACCCGATCTGGATGCTCGGCATGTCCGACGCCGAACCGGTCGGCTACTACAACGATTTGGCGACCGCGTTCGGACTGAACATCGTCACGATCGGCCCGAGCTTCGGCATCGAAGCGCTCCTGGCCGAACTCGCGGATTCCACCCAACTCGCCACCTTCGTCGGCGAAGGTTCCCGATACCTCTGGCCGGAAAGCTACGACCTACGCCGCATCCCCGTCGTCGACCCGACCCCGGTCTACCCACTTTCCGTGATCTGGCGAGCAGACAACGCACATCCTGTCCTCGCGAACTTCCTCGAGTACCTGCACACCAGGTACCAGACGACTTTCGACGACGACGTATGGACCCCGGATTGGGCGCCCTATCCGAAGAATTCGCACAGGTGAGCTGCGACGAGATCGGGCTGTTCCTCGGCGAGATAGTGGCCGCTGTCGGGGATTTCGATGGCGAGCACGTCGGTTGCTCGCTCGGCGAGACTGTCGAGGATGTCGGTGTGGCCCGGAAAGTGCAGTGCGGCAACGGGTATCGTCAGTTTCGGGTACGTCCGGCCGTCCTCGATGTCCTGGGTGAAACTCTGATACCAGCCGTTGGCGGCGCGGATCGACTCGGGACGGGAATAGGCGCGTGCGTACACCGCACGGGACTGTTCGTCGATGGCGTCGGGATTGCGCAGATTTCGATGGCACAGGTAGTCGACCAGGTGCCTGCCGCGCCCGGCCAGGAGTTGTTCGGGTAGTTCGGCGACCTGATTGAAGGCGAACCACCATCGGTGCCGGGCCCGTTCCGCGGGACCGGGCAGCAGGCGGAAGTCGTAGAGCCGATCATCGGGATGCGGCTCCTCCAGCAGCGCCAGCCTGCGCACGGTTTCCGGATGGTTGGCGGCGAGGCTGAAGGCGACCATCGAGCCGATATCGTGTCCGGCGACGTCGACCGTCGAGTAGCCGAGATATCGGACCAGTTGGTGGATATCCTCGGCCATCGTCTTCTTGTCGTAACCGTGGTCCGGAGTGTCCGAGGCGCCCATACCGCGCAGGTCGACGGCGATGACCCGGTGATGACGCCCGAGCAGCGGCATGATCTTGCGGGCCTGCCACCAGGTTTGGGGCCATCCCGGCAGAAGTATTACCGGCGAGCCCGTACCGCCCGCGACGTAGTGCAGCCGAATGCCGTTGATCTGGGCATGGTGGCTGCGAAAGTCTCCCGAGAGGGACTGTGCCAGTTGCGCATCCGTGACTTCGTCGGTCATGTGAACCACTTTAACCGGTTCCTTTCGAACCGGTCGAAGCGGTTCCATACACTGAGGTCGTGCGTCTATTTCGTGAAGGATCCGGTCGAATCTGCCTCGACTACGTGCGGACGTTGCGCCACCGCGGCTCGCCTGCCGAGGCCGAAGAGTTGACCGATCCAGCGGCGCTGACGGCATGGGGCGTGCAATTCGGACCCTGGGACCGGGTCGCCGCGACACCTGACATTCACGCCGTCGAGTCCGCGCGAACGTTGCGGGAGGCCATTTTTCGGGTGGTCGACCTCGCCCGCACAACCAAGGGCCCGGTACATCCGTCCGACCGGGACCGCGCCGTCATCAACAAGGCGGCGAGCCAACATGTTCCGATCCCGAGACTCGACCGGCGCGGAGAATTGCAGTGGACCGCGCCCGACCCGATCGCGGCGGTCTTGGCGACAGTCGCCCGGGACGCGCTGGATCTGGTCACCTCGCCAACCGCCGCCCGAATACGGCGATGCGCGGGCGAAAGCTGCCAGGCCTACTTCGTCGACCTGTCCCGCCCGGGAAGCCGACGCTGGTGCTCGATGGATACCTGCGGCAATCGCGCCAAGAAGCGAAACCTGCGGGCCCGGGAAACATCGGAGTAGCAGCGGCACCGCTATGGCCCAACCGAATGCGGCTATGGGGGCCTACGCGCGCCGATATGGGCAGGACTTCTGGGCCGACCTGGCCGAATATCCGCGCCGGCGTGAGTCGTTCGACCGAACGTCAACCACGGGCCATATCGACGAATCGAGACAAGTGCAGCTGGTGTGCAACAGTGATAGTCGCTGTCGGCCCATTACGGTGCTTACCAACAATCAAATCGGCCTCACCACCACGCGGATCGTCGCGCTCGAACGCATCGGGTCGATGTAAAAGAATCACCATATCGGCATCTTGTTCTAGCGAATTGTGCGCCGAAATGCCTTGTGCCACAAAGTTATGTGTTCCGGGCACCGTGCCGTCGTAGACATCCTGCTCACCTAGGCTGGTGATTTCGACTATTTTGTCCCAGAAGACGTCGTTCGTCGCGAACATCTCGATGTCGGCGTCATCGAGGACGGCGGCGACTCGGGCCAGGCGGGCGCGGCTGGGGGAGTGCTTCCACATGGCGGAGCCGCAGAAACGCGAGCCCATCGCGGCGGAGAATTCGCGGTGGGTCATCTCCTTGGCGGACAGCAGGCCGCGGACCTTGGTCCAGACCTCCTTGGGGACCGTGTCGACATTTGTGTTGCGTGCCATCGGTTCCAGTTCGGTCAGTGCCGATTCCGCGGCGCGTCCTCGGGCGCCGTGGACACCGATGTCACGCAGGAAGATGCTCTGGTTGTCCGCGCCGTCGACGGTCAGATGCCAGCAGTCGCGGTAGCCCGCCTTGGGCACCCTCTTGATACGTCCGTGCACACCCAGCCGAAGCAGGAGTTGGGCCAAGTCATCGATGAGGCGGCGGCTGGTCGATGCGTAGTACACGCGGGCTTGGCGACCCTTGGCATCCCAGCGGACCGAGCCGTCGGTCGCCCAGAGGTGGCGCAAAAATAGCGCGATCTGGTCGTTGGGGAGGGCGAATACCTGCTGGGGGATGAACTTCTCGTAGCTGCGCAAGCCGAACAGACCGAGCTCGTCCAACCATGCGGCGATGGGATTGCGCTTGCCGTGGGTCAGCCGGCCCGGAGCACGCAGTCGCAATGTTGTGACACGGGCCGCGGCATACTCGTCACGAACCGCGGTGACGCCGAAGTGAGTTGCCGCTTCAGTGACCGCAGTGAGGTTCTCCTCGTCGATGCTGGCATAGCGGATCGGCTGTCGTTTCACGCACGAGCCGTCGCCGATCATGTGCGCTAACAGAATTATCTCGGCGTCCGCCATCCGGGTCGTATGCACCGGTTCCGGAACCAGACGCGGAGTAGCGATGCGATCGTCAGTGGTCAACTTCTCCAGCGCGATCCAACCGTCGACGGTCAGGAACGGGTGGTTGCCGGTCGCCTCGACTTCACGCCCGGAGGCGAGTCGCAAACGGAATACTTCTTTTCGACCGCTCGGGAACACCTTCACCATCGGGCGCGCCACCATCCGCATCCGCTCGTCCAGCGACCAGACGAGCGGCTGCTCACCGCTGGCAAGCAACTCACCGAGAGTCGTCTCACCGCCGGTGTCGGCGCGCAGAATTCGAGTCGAGGCAGGCATGCAACCGGATTCGCGCAGGTCGGACACCATGGGGCGCTTATCGGTTCGCTGTTCCGGACCACGGTTCAGCTGACTGATCGCGATTACCGGGACCTCGAGTTCCTTGGCGAGTAGTTTCAGGTTTCGCGAGAAATCCGAGACTTCCTGCTGTCGGGATTCGACCTTTTTACCCGAGGTCATCAGCTGGAGGTAGTCCACCACAACGAGTTTCAGGTCGTGGCGTTGCTTCAGCCGCCGCGCCTTGGCGCGAATCTCCATCATGGTGAGATTGGGCGAGTCATCGACGAACAGTGGCGCTTCACTGATCTCACTCATCCGGCGAGCCAGTTTCGTCCAGTCGTCGTCACTCATGCGTCCGGACCGCATATCGCCCAGCTTGATCTTCGCCTCGGCCGACAGCAGACGCATGACGATTTCGGTACGGCTCATCTCGAGCGAGAAGATCACGCTGGCCAGGCCGTGCTTGATCGAGCAGCTGCGCATGAAGTCCATGCCCAGGGTCGAATTGTGAGTCGGCACCATCGTCGCGCCGGCGAGGTACAGGTGGTCGGCATTGTCCACCTCGACACATCGGACGGGGACGGTGTCGATCTTTCGAACATCCACAATGTGCCGGGCGTTCGAACGAGCGGTGGTCGGTACGAGATGGTTCGGGCTGTCGTCCGTGAGATGCACGCTGTGGACGATTTCGCCGGTTGTGCGTACGGCGGCGACGCGAGCACCAGCTGACCCGGCAATGGTGAGCCACTGATGTTGCTCATCGGCGACGATCACGGTGCCGTCGGAGAATTCGACCTCGTAGCACGGCCTTTCGGCCAGCACCTCGGTGGCCGCGACGACGCGGGTTGCGCGGCCGGTGGTGTCAAGGAGTTCATCGCCGACTCGGACTTCGCCCATGGTGGTCCAGCCGGACGGGGTGGGCAGGGGAGTGTCCAGGGCGAGGGCCTTGCCGACGCCGGGGCGGGCGGCGACGATGATCATTTGGCCGGGGTGCAGGCCGTTGGTGAGTTCGTCGAGTTCGGTGAAGCCGGTGGGGACGCCGAGGGAGATGCCGCCGCGGGAGGCGATGGAGTCGATTTCGTCCATCGTCGGCTGCAGGAGTTCCTCGAGGGGGAGGAAGTCTTCGGTGGTGCGGCGCTCGGTGACCTCGTAGACCTCGGCCTGGGCGCGGTCGACCACCTCGGCGATGTCCTGGCCGTCGGCGCCCGCGTAGCCGTATTGGACGATGCGGGTGCCTGCCTCGACGAGGCGGCGCAGAATCGCCTTCTCCGCAACGATTTCGGCGTAGTAGCCCGCATTGGCGGCGGTGGGGACGGTCTGGGTGAGGGTGACCAGATAGGGCGGGCCGCCGATGCGCTTGAGTTCGCCGCGGCGGTCCAGACCCGCGGACACCGTGACCGGGTCGGCGGGTTCGCCGCGGCCGTAGAGATCGAGAATGGTGTCGTAGACCGCTTGGTGGGCAGGGCGGTAGAAATCGCCGGGGCGCAGCACCTCGACGACGTCGGCGATCGCGTCCTTGCTCAGCAGCATGCCGCCGAGTACGGACTGCTCGGCCGCCATATCGTGCGGGGGCTGCCTGCCGAAGTCCTCCCCGGGCGGTTCGGGCGGATAGTCCGTATGCCCGCGGTCATCGGTGGTGGTCACCAGACTCGACCGTCCTCTCTCGCCACTTGCAGGTCGTTCGAAAACGCCTACCCGCCGACCCTATTGATCACTCGTTGTACTCCCGGGCTCCGACACATTCGGCAGCGCACCGCGGTCGAGTGACCTCATCAGAGGGTCTCACCTGCGGTTCCAGCAAACCGCCACGGCAGGTGCCGAATCATGCCGTTCCGGGTGGTGCGTGCATGATGCTGCGACGAACCTAGGCGACCCGATGGGCAGTCGCCAAACCGCAATGTGCACACACCTGTGGATAAGTTGGGGACTGTTTACCTGGCGTTGTGCACCCCCTGTGTACAACTTGGGGAAAACCCAGGTCGCACCGTTCAAATACGCTGATAGATATCGATTTCTTGATCTATCCACGTGTGGATGAATCAAGTGCGGCGTGTCGGTCTAGTTGAACAGCCGGGCGTGTTGTAGGTAAACAGCGTGTTTCAGAGATATGGCGTAGATCACATTGCGTCTGGTTGGTTTTCTTGGCGATCCACAAGCCGAATAACCGGTGGTAGAGCCGATAGCAGCGGGTT
Organism: Nocardia sp. NPDC102475; assembly: GCF_055584605.1. NCBI lineage: Bacteria > Bacillati > Actinomycetota > Actinomycetes > Mycobacteriales > Nocardiaceae > Nocardia > Nocardia sp. NPDC102475. The sequence goes on from NZ_JBVJLS010000014.1 coordinate 69,866, forward strand.
GCCGAGAATGGTCCAGATCACCGTTTCGCCCTTTTCGCAAACAATTGGCTATTTCACCGACAGGCGTAGCTCACTCAGGCTCCAGCCAACATGGGATCGATGCCGGACAGTCGAAAGCCACCCTTGTGCCGAAACACAAGAGTGGCCTTCGAATGAACTCAGTTAGCCGCGACCTGCAGGTCGAACTTCGCGACGACATCGGGGTGCAGGTGCACCACGACATTGTGCTTGCCGACCGACTTGATGTGCGACTTCGGCAGCTCGATGCTGCGCTTGTCGACGACCGGCCCGCCGGCCGTCTTGATGGCGGCGGCGACGTCGGACTGGGTGACCGAACCGAACAGCTTGCCGGTGCCAGCGGTCTTGACCGACAGCGAAACCGCCGCCAGGCCCTCGATGGCCTGCTTCAGCTCGTTGGCGTGATCCAGGTCGCGCACCTTGCGCGCGTCCTGCGCCCGACGGATGCCCTCGACCTGCTTCTGCGCGCCACGGGTGGCCACGATCGCCAGGCCGCGGGGCAGCAGGTAGTTGCGGCCGTAGCCGTCCTTGACCTCCACGGTGTCACCGGGGGCACCGAGGTTGTCCACATCAGCAGTAAGAATCAACTTCATTGCGATGCCTCCCTTCTCAGCGAGCCGTCGACACGTAGGGCAGCAGGGCCACCTCACGCGAGTTCTTCACGGCAACGGCGACGTCGCGCTGGTGCTGCACGCAGTTGCCGGTGACCCGGCGAGCGCGGATCTTGCCGCGATCACTGACGTACTTCCGCAGCAGGGCGGTGTCCTTGTAATCGATATTGACGGTGCCGGACTTGGCTTCCTTGCAGAAGGTGCAAGCCTTCTTCTTCAGCACCTTTTCGCGCGCGGGCGCTTTAGGCATGGTTACTCCGTAATCAATGATGGCCCAATGTCATTCAGGCCGATGTGAGCCGTTCTCAGAACGGCGGTTCGTCGTCTACGCGGCTGCCCCCGAAGGAGCCCGCCGCGGGTGCGCTGCCCCACGGGTCGTCGTCGGCGCCGCCGGAACGGCTGCCGCCACCACCACCGGCCGGAGCGAAGTTGCCCCCGCCGCCACCGGAACCGGAACCGAAGCCGCCGCCGCCCCCGCCGCCGCGACTGGCCTTGGCGACCTTCGCGGTGGCGTACCGCAGCGAGGGACCGACCTCGTCGACCTCGAGCTCGACGACCGTGCGCTTCTCACCCTCGCGGGTTTCGTAGGAGCGCTGCTTCAGTCGTCCGCTCACGATCACACGGGCGCCTCGGGTCAGGCTTTCGGCGACATTCTCCGCAGCTTCACGCCAGATGTTGCAGCGCAGGAAAAGCGCTTCGCCGTCTTTCCATTCATTCGAATTACGGTCGAACACGCGGGGAGTCGATGCGACGGTGAAATTCGCCACCGCAGCGCCCGCGGGCGTGAATCGAAGTTCGGGATCGGCCGTCAAGTTTCCGATGACGGTGATGACCGTGTCGCCTGCCATGTGGTTCCTCCTGCTCGGTGTGCAGTCCGCAGTGCACTCGCTTTGCGCTAGAGCCTAGAGACAGGCACCGACGCAATCGAGGGTCACTTGCCGTGGCGCAGAACCTTGGTGCGCAGCACCGACTCGTTGAGACCCAGCTGGCGGTCGAGCTCGCTCACCGTGGCGGGCTCGGCGGTCAGATCGACCACGGCGTAGATGCCTTCGGCCTGCTTGGCGATCTCGTAGGCGAGCCGGCGGCGGCCCCAGATGTCGACCTTGTCGACCTTGCCGCCATCGGTCTTGACGACGCTCAGCATGTTGTCCAGCGACGGACCAACAGTGCGCTCGTCCAGGCTCGGATCGAGGATGACCATCACTTCGTAATGACGCACGGACCAATCACCTCCTGTGGACTAGGAAACGGCCACGGACGGTCCGTGGCAGGAGGGTCGTTGCGTCAGCAACCCGACAAGGCTACATGAACGCCCGTTGAGCAGCGAAATCGATGCCTGAGGCAGTGCCCGTATGGTCATTGGTGGGGGGAAGCACGGGCGTCGTCGCACGGTGCGGCCTAGGGTGGTGCCCATGCCGACCGGACTCGCCACCCGCGACAGGATCGTCGGGGGAGTGACGCGCAGCGCGGCCTTGGCCGCGGTGGTGGTGTTGCTGTGTGGGCTCACGTTGGCGCTGGCGTATGCGAACAAGGCGCGGTGCGCGGGTGCGCCGTTCGCCGATAACGGTCGCAGTGCGGTCTTCGATGTGATCAAGGATTCGGACGTCTGTTATTCCGATATCCAATTCCTGTGGCTCGGTCGCGATATCGATCAGCACATCTTTCCGTACATCGACGGCGGCATCACCGGTGACGGCACGCTGACCGGTGGCGCGGTCGAATATCCGGTGCTCAGCGGAGTGCTGATGTGGCTCGGTGCGGTCGGCGCCGATAACGACGCGGAATTCCTGCTGCATTCGGCATTGCTGTTGGCGCCGTTCGCGTTGTTGACCGCCTGGCTGCTGGTCCGGCTGGCCGGGCGGGCGGCGCTGCTGTGGGCGGCAGGCCCGCCGCTGGTGCTCTACGCATTCCACAATTGGGAGCTGCCCGTGGTCTGCACGGCGGTCGCCGCGGTGTACGTGGTGACCGCGCTGACCCGATATTCGTTGCGTACCAGGGGAATTCTGGCCGCTGTGCTGCTCGGTATCGGGTTCTGTCTCAAGCTGTATCCGGGCATCTTCGTGCTGCCGTTGCTGGCGTATGTGCTCACCGGTGGTCAGCGCGATATGGATGATCCGACGCCGACTCGATTCGATGTGCGCGGCGCGCTGCTGACCGCCGCCGCGGCCGTCGGCACGGTGGTCGTGGTGAATCTGCCATTCGCACTCGCCGGTTACGACGGCTGGCGCGCATCGATCACCTTCCAGCAATTGCGCCAAGCCGATATCACCACAAATTCCATTTGGTATTGGGGACTTCGGCAGCTGTTCGGCCAGGATGCCGATGGCGAGAGCGCATTTCAGCACGCGGTCTCGATCGCTTCGCCGACTCTGGTACTGACGTCCTTCGCGCTGGCGATGTGGTTGGGCTGGAAGCGGTTCACGATGACCGGCACCTTCCCGTGGATCGGGGTCAGCGGCGCGATGCTGTGCGGATTCCTGCTGTTCCACAAGGTGCATTCGCCGCAGTACACGCTGTGGTTGGTGCCGTTCATGGTGCTGCTCGAGGTGCCGTGGGCGGCGATCGGCGCGTACCTGATCGCCGACGCCGCGATCGGAATCGGCGTATTCCGGTATTTCTATTCGATCGGATCCGGAAATTCGGTGGGTTCGATGGAGAACATCGTGCAATTCGGCGTCTGGGGACGTGCCGCGCTGCTCGTGGTGTTCTTCTTCCTGTTCGTGCGTGCGATACCGCGCGGATTCCGGCCCGAACCGCCGCGGATACCCCGATTCGAACCCGGCAGCCTGGTCCCGGTGGGCTAGCACGAACCGGGTCAGTCGGCGTGTCTGGCGCGGAACGCCGCACTTTTGGCGCGGTTGCCGCAGATGGTCATATCGCACCAGCGGCGTGACTTACCGCGTGAGGTATCGAGGTACAGCCGCGTGCATTCGGCGCGGCCGCATTCCTTGATCAACCCCCGCTCCGGCCCGCCGAGCATTTCGATCGCGGACCGGGCGATCGCGGCGAGTGCGGCGTCCGGATCGCCGTGGCGGGTGATCGTCGCATCGGCTCGCAAAGTGAGCCTGGGGAGTTCGCCGCTTGCGAGCTCGTTGACGATCTTGCGGTCAGCATCCGCGAACGGCTCGTCACGGGTCGCGGCCAGGGCCAGTCGGTAGCCCGCCTCGCGCAGACGCACAGCTCGGTCGAGTGTTGCCGCATCGCAGTGTGGGGTGGTGTCGAGCAGGTCGGCGGCGAGCAGCCATTCGTCCAGATCCGCCGGGGTGGTGAGTACGTCGTCGAACGTCGTGGCACGGGCCTTGACCGTGCCTGCGAAGTCCAGGGCGAGGTTACTGCTCACGAAAGCGAACACCCTCTGATGGTAACCACCTTGACAGGTTACGTACAAAGATGCGACGGTTGGTAACCGCCTCAGATGGTTATCAGGCCTGTAGGAGTGGAAGTGAAGACGCAGCTGTTCCGAGCGACCGACAAGCCCTCCCTTGCGGCAGGCATGCAACCACTGTTCGTCGTGCTGTGGAGCAGCGCCTTCATCGCCGGGGTCATCGGTGTCGGCGCGGCACCGCCGCTGACGGTGCTGTTCGCGCGCTTCGCCATCGCGGCGGTCCTGCTCGCGGTGTACGCCGGCGTGATTCGCGCGAGCTGGCCGAGCGCGGGCCAGCTCAAACATGTCGTCATCGCGGGTCTGCTGATGCAGATCGTGCAGTTCGGCGCGTTCTACACGGCGATGAGCCTGCATGTTTCGGCCGCCATCATCGCCCTGGTGCAGGGACTCAATCCGGTTGTCATCGCTTTGCTGGCCGGATTCATCGGCGAAACCGTCACGGCGCGACAGTGGTTCGGCTTCGGCATCGGTGGTGTCGGCGTCGGCTTGGCCGTACTCGACCAATCGAGCATGTCACTGGTCGGTCTGTTGCTGTGCGTGATCGGCTTGCTCGGCCTCAGCGTCGGCACGATCTACCAGAAACGCTTTGTACCGCAGGTCGATTCGCGCGCCGCAACGGCCATTCACGTGGCCGCGAGCGCGCCGATTGCGGGCGTATTGGCTTGGGGCACCGGCCAATTGCACATCTGGGATGCGACGCGATTCGCGGAATCGCTCACCTGGATGGTGCTGGTCAATTCGATGGTCGCATTCCTGCTGCTGAATGCGATGCTGAAGCGTTGGGAGGCAACACGAGTCGGGCGTCTGTTTTTCGCGACTCCCGCGGTCACCGCCGTGCTGGCCTGGCTGTTCATCGATCAGCCGCTGCGGCCCCTCGCCGCCGCCGGACTCGGCATCGGACTGATCGGCATGGTGTTCGCCTCGCGCCGCCCGACGCCAGCAGTCGATCAGCGGCAGCCGGTGTCCGTGCGCTGAATCACTTCTTGGCGGTGTGCCATTGCATGCCCCAGCTGTACGCCTCGTCGATCGCGCGCTGAGCACCGTTGATGTAGTTCACTTCCCGGTGCACGGTGATGCCCGGGCCCTGATTCTGCAGTAGGGCGATCGCGCAGGACCGCGCACCGTCCACGGGGGAGTCCAGCCGGACCTCGATCTGCGGACCGGAGGTGGGGAACAGCGTCACCACACCGTCGGCCGCGGCCCAGTTCGGCACGCCCTCGTAGATGAAGGCGAAGATCAGAATGCGTCGGAACACTTCGGGCCGAGCGAGATTGATGTGCATATTCTCGCCGCCGGCCGATGCGCCGCTGCGGTCGTCGCTGTCGAGTTGGATGAACGGCTCGGATTCCAGTGCGCCGAAATTGTTGCCGACGGCCTGCACCACACCCTTTGCGCCGCTCGACAATTCGTACAGGCAGCCCAGGTCCAGATCGACGGCCTTGGATCGGCGGAAAAAGCCCTTCGGACCACTGGACCAGTTCAGATTGACCCGCATCGTGCCCTGCTGATCGCCGGGTTTGGTGAGGGTGATACTCGGCGTGGCCTTCGACAAGGTCACCTTGGACAGGTTCACGCCCGGAGTTTCGTTCGACATCGCCATTTCCCCCTCGGGAAAGAGAAGCGGCAGCGGCCAGGAATGCCGCCGCTAGCGACTGCTTGCAGGTCGCTCGAAAAGATCGGCCGCTCGAGTTCTTCGGCTACCCGCCGGAATTCAGGCTACCGGGGTGACCTCGCGCGCGCTCTCCACTTCGTCGGTGTCCTCGCGCCGATTCCGAATGATGCTGGTAATGAACGCCGCGCCGATGAACGCCACGCCGACCAGACCGGTGACGATCTCGTTGATGTGCACGCCGATCGAGACGAACAGGATGACCGCCAGCGCGCCGATCGCCCAGTGCGCGCCGTGCTCCAGGTACACGTACTCCGACAGCGTGCCCTTGCGCACCAGGTACACGGTGATCGAACGAACGAACATGGCGCCGATCAGACCGAGACCGAGCGCGATGATGATCGGGTCGGAGGTGATGGCGAAGGCGCCGATGACACCGTCGAAGGAGAACGACGCGTCGAGCACCTCGAGGTACAGGAACAGGAAGAACGCCGCCTTGCCCGCGGCCTTGACCAGCTGGGATGGACCGCCGTCCGCGGATTCCTCGAACTCCTCGGTGTGGAACAGCGAACCGAGGCCGTCGACCACGATGTAGGTGATCATGCCGAGCAGACCGGCGACCAGGACGGTGGCGCGCTCTTCGTCGCCGGCAATGAATTCCGCGGTGAGCACCAGGCCGATGCTCGCGACGACCACCGAGAGCATGTCCAGCTTGCCGAGCTGGGCGAGCGGCTTCTCCAGCCAGGACAGCCAGGTGATTTCGCGTTCCTCGAAGATGAAGTTCAGGAACAGCAGCAGCAGGAACATGCCGCCGAATGCGGCGATCTGCGGATGCGCGTCGGTGAGCAGCTTCTCGTAACTGGGGCTGCCGTCCGCGAAGACCAGCGCGTCATCGGCGGGTGGGTTCAACGCCAGGTCGAACGCCTTGACCGGATTCAGGCCCGCGGTGATCCAGACGATCGCCAACGGGAAGACCAACCGCATGCCGAAGACGGCGATGATCACGCCGACGGTGAGGAAGATCCGCTGCCAGAACTCGTTCATCCGCTCGAGCACGGTGGCGTTGATGACCGCATTGTCGAACGACAGCGAGACCTCGAGGACACCGAGGATGGCGGCCAGCGCCAGCGCTGTCGGCCCGCCGTACAGGAATGCCACGATGAGTGATATCACCGTGACAACGATGGACATGCCGAATATGCGCAGGACCACGCGGAGACCCTTTCCGTGCGGCGGTCGAATGTCTGTCCGAGCGCGCCTTTGCCGATGTAACCCGAGGGCCGTACCAGCCCGCGGTCGCGATGATGGTTCCAGCGTGGTCGCGGAACCGTCGATTGTCCAACGGAGCGGCGAGGCGAATCGTTCCGTGGACATGCGAGCAGGGGGCCCGTCGCCGAGCCCCCTGCTGATCCTTTCGAGCGACCTGCAAGCAGTCGCTACGGGAAGACCACTACGTCTTAGACGTTCACACCGTAGTCACGGGCGATACCCGCCAGACCCGAGGCGTAGCCCTGGCCGATGGCGCGGAACTTCCACTCGGCACCGTTGCGGTACAGCTCGCCGAAGACCATGGCCGTCTCGGTCGAGGCGTCCTCGGACAGGTCGTAGCGGGCCAGTTCGGTGCCGTTGGCCTGGTCGACAACGCGGATGTAGGCGTTGCGCACCTGGCCGAAGGACTGCTGGCGGGTGTCCGCGTCGTAGATCGAGACAGGGAAGAAGATGCTCTCGATGGTCGGCGGGGTGTTGGCCAGGTCGACCTTGATCACCTCGTCATCGCCTTCGCCCTCACCGGTCAGGTTGTCACCGAGGTGCTCGATGGAGCCCTCCGGCGACTTGAGGTTGTTGAAGAAGATGAAGTGCTTGTCGGACACGACCTTCTTGTCCCCACCGGTCGCGATCGCACTGGCATCCAGATCGAAGTCGGTGCCGGTGGTCGTACGAATATCCCACCCGAGCCCGACGGAGACAGCGGTAAGGTTCGGCGCTGCCTTCGTCAACGAGACATTGCCGCCCTTGGACAGACTGACACCCATGCGGGGTTCCCTTTCAATAGACGTCTGTGGTTCCCAGCATTGTCCGAATCGCCGGGTACGCCTTACGACAGTAGTAGGTTTCGGCAATCTTGCGTAGGAACTGGTGTATCCCCGGCGAACTAGTCCACCGCCTAACATCGGGGCGTGGCAGGCCGTAGGCGTGGATGGTTCCGGTCGTCCGGGAACAATGAATGGATTGCACAGGCCCGGTCGACACTGGCGGCCGCGTTCCTGGATATGGATCGGCGCCAGAGCGCGGCCGAGGCGGCGGTGCACGCCTGCGAACAGGTGTTTCCCGAGCGACGGATGAGCGCGAAATGGGAACCCGTGCGCAGCAGGTGCTACGACGCCGCAGGCGCATATCTGACGTTCACCGAGGAACTGGATAACGCCGAGCGCGATGACACGCCGATGCCACAGGGACAACCGCGAGTGGACACCCTGGTGCGTCAGCTGACCGACGCGGCGCGTGCCGTCGACGAGTTCTATCGCGGTAATCAGTCCCAGCTCGAACATGCCGTCGCGGTGCTCGGCACGGTGCCGCAATTCGCGCAGCAAGTGAAGATCGCGGCGGCCGGTGTGCGCAGGCAGGCCGCCGAATCCGAATATGCTGGTTACCCCTCGGTGCGCCAGTACGCGGCGGCGGTGGATGAGTCGCTGCTCACACTCGAGGCGCTCGGTTCCGAAGCGCCCGCGGCCAATGTCCGGGAGGCCGCCAACCGCCTGGAATCGGCGACGAAAGCGCTGGCAGAAGCGTTGGCGCAGGCGCCATCTCGGGCTGCCGCGGCGGCAAACGCCATTACCTCGGTGGCTACCAGATCGGCCGCTGTGCGCACCCGTGGCGAACGGGTGGCACCGGCCTACTCGGAGATGCTGCGCGAGTTCAATGCTGCGAGTTCGGCGGATCTGGCTAACAATGGGCAGGAAAGCAAAAAGGCCATCGATGCCGCGGATGCCGCCCTGGTGCGGGCACGTGCGGCGGCGGCCGAAAACAATCCGGAGTCCGCACTTGATCTGACCACATCCGCACGGGGGCACCTCACCGAGGCCGAACACTTGATCGACGCCGTCACCAAACGGCTGACATTGCTGCGCGAAGTCCGTGAGAATCCGCAAGAGAAGGCCAAGGCCGTACGATTTCGGCTGCGGGACGCACAAATGCTCGCGGTGAGCCGCGGGCTCGTCGGCGAATGGGGATCTGTGCTCGATGCACAGGTGGACCGGATCGATCGAATCACCGAAAATCTGTCGGGGCGCCATCCCGACTACTGGGCCTATGTGGCCGAATTGGATACCGTCGCGGAGTTCGTAGCCGGGGTAGTGGATCGAATGAGAAAACAAGCAGGACCACGACGAGAATGAGGCCAGGGGTTATGCGGCCACCGCAATTAGGGATGAGGACAGCGAAGCGATGACCGCGGGCATCGTCGTCCAGCCACAGGTCTCCCTGCGAAAGCAATTGCCGCTGCGCCATTTTCGCCAGCTGCACGGTCCGGAGGCGCGGCACCTGTTCCACAGACAACCGGAACCGTTCGGCGAGGATGCCGACCGGGAAATCCTGGCGTTCGCGCTCGGCGCCACGCTGTATGCGCCGGCGACCCGCGCCGACCTCGCCTTGACGATCAGTAAGCGGGCCGCGCGCGGTGTGTGTTCGATGGTCATCGATCTCGAGGACGCCGTCGCCGATCACGAGGTGGAACTCGCCAAACGGCAGACCGTCGCCACGCTGAATCTGCTTGCCGACAGCGAGGATCCGAATCCGCTGCTGTTCGTCCGGGTCCGCGATGCCGATACCGTGACCGAAATCGTCGAACAACTCGGCACCGGGGCGGTGGCACTGACCGGTTTCGTCTTTCCGAAATTCGACCGTGCGAGCGGTCCGAAATATCTCGCCGCGCTGGAGGCGGCCGCCGAGCGGCTGGGCAGGCCCGTATACGGCATGCCGGTGCTCGAATCGCCTGCGCTGGTGCATCGCGAGACCCGGGACCAAGAGTTGACCCAGATCGCGGCGCTGCTGGCCGAGCACCGGGAGCGGATACTCGCGGTGCGCATCGGTGCGACGGATATGTGCTCGACCTTCGGCATTCGGCGGGACCGGGATCTGACCATCTACGACGTGCGGGTGGTCGCGGATGTCATCGCCGATATCGTGAACTACCTGGGGCGTTCGGACGGTACAGGTTTCGTGATCACCGGACCGGTCTGGGAATACTTCGCCGACCACGAGCGGATGTTCCGGCCGCTGCTGCGGACCGCGCCATTCGAGGAATCCGATGCGGTGCCGTTCCGGCGCTATCTGGTCAGCCGCGATCTGGACGGGCTACTACGTGAGATCACACTCGACCGGGCCAATGGGATCCAGGGCAAGACGGTGATCCATCCGTCGCATGTCGCGGCCGTGCATGCGCTATCGGTGGTGACGCACGAGGAGTATTCGGATGCGCTGGACATTCTGCAGGTCGATGTCGGCGGAGTGGCGGCATCCGGATATCGGAACAAGATGAACGAGATGCGGCCGCATCGCAGTTGGGCGCGTCAGACGCTGCTGCGGGCTCGTGTTTTCGGTGTCGCGAATAAGGGTGTTTCGTTCGTGGATCTATTGACGGCGTTGGTGACCGAGTGAACATTGATCCGTGGGCAACAACGAATTTGGGTATCGAGTTGCGGCACGAGCGATCGCACGGCGGCGGATCGGTGGATGTGCTGCCCGCCGAATTGCCCATCGCCACATTGATTCAGCCGGGGTTGCGGCGTAATCCACGTCGTGCGCACCTACTGGTTTCGACCGTGCTCGGGAAGCATCTGCCGACCGATCCGCGGGTCGTTCTCGGCGCGGGCAATCGGCTGGGCGATCTGGTGCGTGACGCACTGGGCGATCGCGAGGCCGTGGTGCTCGGATTCGCCGAGACCGCAACGGGTTTGGGGCATTGTGTGGCGGCGCGGATCGGGGCCGGATGCTATCTGCATTCGACCCGTCGAGAGGTGCCCGACGCGACCACCTTGACCGGCTTCGAGGAGGGGCATTCGCACGCCACCTCGCATCTGCTGCAGCCCGCACCCGCGGATATCTTCGTCAACGATCTGCCGCTGGTGCTCGTCGACGACGAAATCTCCACCGGTGATACGGCGATCGATGCGGTTCGGGCATTGCACGCGTTTTCGCCGCGTTCGCATTATGTGCTGGCGTCGCTGGTGGATATGCGGACCGAGGGCGATCGGGCGCGGTTCGAGGCGGCGGCCGAGGAGTTGGGTGCGCGGATCGACACGGTTTGTTTGGCGTCGGGGCGTACCTTGCTGCCCGCGGATCTGGTCGAGACGGTGTCGTCTATGCCGGATCCCGAGTTGAATCCGACCGCAGCGCGGCGTGGTTCGTTCGATCGGGTCGAGTTGCCGTGGCCTGCTTCGGTTCCCGAAGGCGGTCGGCACGGGATGCTGCGATCGGATACCGATGCGTTCGAGGCGGCGGTGGTGCGGGCCGCCGAGGCGTTGCGGGTTCGACTTGCCGATGATTTCGCTGGTCGGCCCGCGATTGTGCTCGGGCACGAAGAGTTGATGTATCTGCCGTTGCGGTTGGCGGCCGAGCTGGCCGATGCTGGGATTCCGACGCGGTTTCAGACGACGACTCGGTCGCCCGCATATGTGCTCGATGAGCCGGGATATCCGTTGCGGCGTGGGTTTCGGTTCGTTGCGCCCGAAGCTGGTGAGACGCAACCGCGCTATCTGTACAACGCGCACTGGATCGAGGATGCGTTGTCTGAGCTCGTAGTTGTGGGTGATGCCGCTGCGCTGGATCAGGCGGTGGCATTCGATGGGGCTGCGGTGCTGGACGAAGGTGCGGCGCCGGGCGATCATGCGCGTGCGGCCGAGGGGGCAGTGGGTGATTCGGCGCTGACTGGGACTGCCACCTCAGCGCGGTCACTCGAAGTCGATCCGATTCTGGTCGTTGTCATCGACACACCTGCAGATACCGATGAACTGCTGGTCGAGGGCGGTCTGATCGATGTGCTGACCGCATCCGGCGACGATGTTGTCCTGGCAGTGCTGCCGGGTGCGGATCCGCGGCTGTTGCATGCGGACCGGATTGATGCCGAACCGAGGGTGTTATGACTTCCAACGCTGTGCCGGAATCGAATATCTCTTCGCGATCGGCCTTGGAACTTCCGGTTCCGCTGCACGGCCCCGCATTCGGATCGTATGCGGCCGAGGAGGTTTCCTGGCTGCTGAAGGATCTGTCCGACATCGACCTCGAGGCCGATGTGGCCGAGCGGGAGCGCCGGATCCAGTCCGGTGCCGCGCATTACGCGGAATCGCTGCCGATCGAATATCAGCCCGATGCCGCATATCGCTCGCTGTTCGACGAGGTGTTGGCCGAGAGTGCCGAGCGGCTCGCGCTCGCCGTGGCGACGGTATCCGAACTCGTTGTCGCCGAACGCGGTACCGATATCGTGCTGGTTTCACTGGCGCGGGCGGGTACGCCGATCGGGGTTCTCATGCGGCGCTGGTTGCGGTCGCGAAGTCTCGACGTGCCGCACTATGCGGTATCGATCGTGCGTGATCGCGGTATCGATGCCGTCGCACTGGATTACCTTGCGCGAAATCATGATCCGGCCTCGGTGGTGTTCGTGGACGGCTGGACCGGCAAGGGCGCCATCACTCGCGAACTCACCGAAGCGCTCGAGGCTTATCACGCGGCTGGCGGCGCCCGATTCAATGACGAACTCGCCGTGCTCGCCGACCCGGGACATTGCGTGCGCACCTACGGCACCCGAGACGACTTCCTGATTGCCTCGGCCTGCCTGAATTCGACAGTCTCCGGGCTGATTTCGCGCACCGTGCTCAATGACACACTGATCGGACCCGGCGATTTCCACGGCGCGAAGTTCTATCGCGAACTGGCAGCCGACGATGTATCCGGCCGCCTGCTCGACACCGTGACCGCCGCGTTCGACGCGGTCCGGGATCGCGTACCCGCCGAGCTCGCCGCCGTGCGCGCCGAGGACCGGACACCGACCTGGACCGGCTGGGCCTCGGTCGACAAGGTGCGCGAGGAATACGGCGTCGCCAGTGTGAATTTCGTGAAACCGGGTGTCGGTGAGACGACCCGGGTGTTGCTGCGGCGGCTGCCGTGGCGGGTGCTGGTGCGTGAGGCGGACGCACCGGAACACGCGCATATCCGTCTGCTCGCCGCGGCCCGCGGTGTTCCGGTCGAGGTCGTATCCGACCTGGCCTATTCGTGCATGGGATTGATCAAGGACGTACGGCAGTAATGCATCTGAGAAAACTACGAAGACAGGCTCTGATCGCTACCGATCTCGACCGAACGATGATCTACTCGCGCAACGCTTTCCACGCCACCACCGACGTGCCGACGGTTTGCGTGGAACACCTAGAGGGCGCCCCGCTGTCGTTCATGACGACCACCGCCGCCCTGCGCATGCAGACCCTGACCGAACCCGCCGCCGTCATTCCCACTACCACGCGGACCATCAAGCAGTTCGAACGTATCCAATTACCCGGCGCTCCCTGGCGATACGCGATTACCAGCAATGGCGGGAACATCCTGGTCGACGGCGTGCCGGATATGCGCTGGCGCATCGATATCGACGCGCAGGTGCGGGCCGGTGGCGCGACGCTGTCGGAGGTGAATACCGAACTGCGTGCGCGGATCGACGATTCCTGGGTCACCAAATTCCGGGTCGCCGATCATCTGTTCACCTATCTGGTGGTGAAGCCCAAGGAAGTACCCGACGGCTTCCTCACCGAATGGGATGCCTGGTGCCGCCCGCGCGGCTGGTCCGTCTCCCAGCAGGGCCGCAAGATCTACACCATGCCCCTGGCCGTTTGTAAGAGTCATGCGGTGCGCGAAGTCCGTCGCCGCCTGGTCGAAAACGGTGAACTAACCGCTGCGGCGATGACCCTCGCCGCAGGTGACGGTGCTCTCGACGCCGAAATGCTGCGTACCGCGGACTCCGCCATCCGTCCGCGCCACGGCGAACTCGAACAACTCAACTGGACCCATCCCAACCTCACCATCACCCGCGCCTCCGGAATTCTCGCGGGCGAGGAGATCATCAACTGGTTCATCAAGGCCGCACCGGACGCCGCGTAATCGACCTTGCCTTGACACCGGCGACAAGGTTTAGCGTTGCCCCGACGGGGGTCGTGAAGGAGGTCGAATGCTGATCGGTGAGCTGGCCGAGCGCGTCGGGACGAGTACCAGGACGCTGCGCTACTACGAGGAGCACGGCTTGGTGCGGGCGCGGCGCTCGACCAACGGGTATCGCGTCTATGACGAGTCGGAACTGCAGGTCGTCCACAAGATCCGGCGGCTGCTCGACGTAGGCTTCGATCTCGACGATATCCGTCCGTTCGTCGCCTGCATCCGTGCCGGAAATACCTCAGGGGATGTCTGCCCGGATTCGGTGGCGACATTGCAGCGCAAAATCGACGAAGTCGAGGCGGCCATCGATCGGCTGCATGCGGTGCGCGCGCAACTGCGCGACCAGCTCGACGCGGCGGCGGTGGTCCGATGAAATTCGGAATCAATTACAGCACACCGTATTACGGTACCGATCCGGACCGGCTGACGGCCTTCGCGCAACATGCCGAGGAGTGCGGTTTCGAGTCGATCTACCTGCCGGATCATATTGCGCTCTACCCGGGTGCGGTGGTCGGCGAGTACGAAATGCCACCGACACTGCCGTTTCCCGATCCGCTCGATTGTCTGAGCTTCGTCGCCGCGGCCACGGAGCGGATTCTATTGGGCACCGGCGTGCTGCTGCTGCCCTATCGGCATCCAGTGGTGCTCGCCAAGCGGCTCGCGACCATCGACCTGCTGTCCAAGGGCCGAATGCGGCTGCTGACAGTGGGACTCGGCACCTTGCCGGGTGAGGCCGCGGCGGTGGGGGTGGATTTCGCATCCCGTGGCCGTCGGGCCGATGAGGCGATCGATGTGCTGCGCCTGCTGTGGGCCGGCGACGCGGATGGTGTCGACTACCACGGCGAATTCTTCTCGTTCGACAAGCTGTGCGTCTACCCGAAACCCCATGGTGGAGAGCAGTTGCCGATCCATATCGGCGGATCGAGCAGTGCCGCGGCGCGGCGGGTGGGACGACGTGGCGATGGGTATTTCCCGGGCGGGATGCTGATGCCCGCCGAACGTGCGGAGCAGTGGGATCTCGCGATGTCCACCGCCGTCGCGGCGGGCCGAGATCCGGCCGCGCTGGAATACACCCGATGGGGATCGATCGATATGCCGCAGGATCGGGTCGACGGATTCGCCGCACAAGGCGTGACCCGGATCGTAGTCGGCGCCACCGCCACCGACCAGGCCGTGCAGTTCGAGGAAATGTCGGCCTTCGCAGCGCGTTTCGGGCTGGCGCCGAAGTCCTGACCTCGAGGATGATCCTCAGGTCATCCGGTTCAGTGATTCTGTTGCTGAGCGCCCAATTGCTGGGTGATCACGCCGTGCAGCCGCTGCAGGCCACCGACGGTCATACCGCTCTGCAATTGCCCCTCGATGGTGCGGACCAGCGCGGAATCGCTGAGGATCTTCTCACTGGATTGAATGAGAACCGTTCCGGCGCCGGTGAAGTCGAACTGGCGCTCCTCACCGGAGTTCACCCCGAAGCGTGCCGCACCGGCGGCGAGGAAGCTGGAGACCCAGCGCTGGTCGTAGTGATGGCTGGGTGACGGGCAATCCGCCCAGCCGACAAGGGCTTCCGGATCGACGCGCAGCGGCGGTTCGGCGAACATGACCGGGCCATTGGAGGAGGCCAGGAACTTACCGGTGCCGATGAGGGTGAGAAATCCGGGGACGATGGACTGGTTCAGCGACAGTCCCGGCTCGAAGGCGAGCAGGTTGGCGGCGCGGATCGTGAGGTTGCCGTTGTCCTCGAGGTCATAGGAATTGATGTCGTAACCGCGGTCGCCGATGATCAGCTTGCCGTGGCCCTCGGCGATCACATAGTCGCCGGTGAACAGCGGCGCGGAGAACTGCTGCGAGACCATGTGCAGCAGTCCGCCCTGCAATCCGTGGGTGAGCATCTGGAAGCGCATATCGCCGTAGTAGGCGATCATCGCGCCCTTGCGCATGAACCACGGCTTGTTCAGGTCGATGCAGTAGGCGTAGCTGTTACCCGGAAGGTTGTCGCTCTCGCCGAGATTCAGCGGATTCAAAATTTCGGTCATGGTTCACAACTTCTCTTCCGAGGCTTGCACGTACACGACACCCTGTCCGACGCAATGCAATTGCATTGCCTCGCCGGAACCGCGACCGACCGCATCGCGCCAGCTCAACGCCGTCTTCAGCTCGGTCTGCACATTGCCGTAGGCGGCGACGAAGGCCTGCGGGTCCACCACGATCGGATTCGGCCCACCCACCGGCAGTTCCAGGAATCCGCCGTGTGCCAGCAGCACCGCCGCGCCCTGTCCGGACAACTGCGTGGTGAACATGCCCTGACCGGTCAGCGCACCACTGGCGGCGCCGCGCAACGCACCCATCAGTCCGCCGCCACCACCGCCGCCCGAACTCATCACGGACACAATCGAACTCTGCAGCGCGGCGGTATTGGCCAGCAGCCGCGAGGCCTCGACGCGCAGCACCGCGCCCGGCTGCATCTGCACCACATGCACTTCCAGCCCGGCGAATCCGTAGTGCACCGAGCCATTACCGGAGGCCAGCATGGTGCGCTCGTGCTCACCGGCCATCATCCGGCCCGCCATCCGCATAATGCCGCCACCGCCCATACCGGGCGCGGCCCCCGGAATCTGGTGTGGCGCAAAGGAAATATCGCCGGTATAGAACAGCATCGCGCCGTTGCGTGCGACCACACCGCCCGCCATCCCGACATCGACCTTGACGACCTTGCCGTTGACCTTCTCGAACATCGGTGGCTCCCTTACCGTTCCGCCGGCTGGATCAACACCAGGCCCTGGCCGTCGAAGCGCAGCGAGAACGCCTCCCCGGCATCCTGGCCGACGAAGGTGCGCCACGAAACATCGGTCACGAACGACTGATTCAGATTGCCCCGGCAGGCTACGAAGGCATCCGGATCGACGATCAGCGGATACTGCGGTGAAACCTCCAGGTGGATCAGCGGCCCGCCCGCCGAGAGCAGTGCGACCTGCCCCTGTCCGGTCACCGTGGTGGTGAACAGGCCGGCACCCGACGACGCACCGCGCAGACCGGCGAAACGCACGTCCGTGCGCAGATTTCCGGCGAAGCACAGCAGCTGCTGCGATTCGACCTGCAGCGTCTCGTTATTCAGATTCACCACGGTCACGTGCTGACCATTGACCGCGAAGAAGACCCGGCCGTTGCCGCTGCATTCCATCAGCGACAGTTTCTCGCCGGTGGCGCGCCGCTTGAGCCCGGCGAGTACACCGTCGCCGCCGCCGAAACCGGCCGACTTGAACTGCACATTTCCTTCGTAGGCGACCATCGAGCCGGAAATCGCCCGGATACTCGATCCGGCGAGGTGTGCCTCGATCACCTTTTTCGACTGCTCGAACAGTTGCGCCATAGGGAGTTTGCCTGCTGTCTCGTAGGGGAACACGGGTTTATCGCCCGCCATCCCGACCGCGTTTCGCCACCCTAACCGATCTTGGAGTACCTGTATGGGCCACGGCGAGGAGTTACTTCGGATCGAGTTCGGCACGTTTCTCGTAGAGTGGCACCGTACGCACCGACAAGCGAAGGGTCGAACTTGTCCGCAACACTCGCCAAGGGTCAGAATGGCCCGCTGGCCGCCAATGACGTGGTGATCTCCGTCCAGCTGACCGCACCCGCGGATCTGTCCGCGCTATTGGTCACCGAGTCGGGGAAGGTCCGTTCCGACGCGGACTTCGTCTTCTTCAATCAGCCCAATGGCCCCGGGGTGAATCTGCAGCCCGCGCCGTCCGGGCAGCCCGCGTCGCTGGCGGTATCGCTGAATGCGGTGCCCGCGGATATCGCGCAGATCCGCGCGGTGATCACCCTGGACGACGCGACCAGCAATTTCGGCCGTTTTCCCGCGCCGACGGCGATCGTGTCGGATTCGGCGGGTAATCAGCTGTACGAGTACCGCATCGATGGTTTGAACTCCGAGTCGATCGTGATCGCACTCGAGCTGTACCGGCGCCAGAGCGAGTGGAAGGTGCGCGCGGTCGGCCAGGGGTACGCGGGTGGTTTCGCGGCGCTGGTCACCGATCACGGTGTAACCGTCGACGAATCTCCGGCCGCGACGCAGGTCCCGCCGCCACCGGCCTACCAGCCTGCACAGCCCGGGCCGGGCTACCCGCCGCCGGCGCAGCAGCAGCCGCAGTACCCGCCGACACAGCAGGGCTACCCCCAGGGCGCACCCGGTTACCCGCCGCCCGGCCAGGGCTACCCGCCCCCGCCCGCCCCCGGTGGTTACCCGCCGCCCGCACCCGGCCCGGGTCAGGGCTATCCGCCGCCCGCCCAGCCGGCCGCGCAGCAACAGCCGCCCAGCGAAATCAGCCTGAGCAAGGATCGTCCGGTCAGCCTGGTCAAGGGCCAGCGGGTCACCCTGCGCAAGGAGGGCGGCGCCGCGCTGACCTTCGTGAAGATGGGTCTGGGCTGGGATCCGGTGCGCAGCCGCGGCATGTTCGGCAACCGGACCGTCGATATCGACCTCGACGCGTCGGTGGTGATGTTCGCCGATATGAACGTGGTGGATGTCGCCTACTACGGCCAGCTGACCTCCAAGGACGGCTCGATCCGGCACCAGGGCGACAACCTCACCGGTGAGGGCGAGGGCGACGACGAGGTGATCCTGGTCGACCTGACCCGGATCCCGGCGCACGTCAGCACGCTGGTGTTCATCGTGACCTCCTACAAGGGCCACACCTTCGAACAAGTCCAGAATGCGTTCTGCCGCTTGGTCGACGGTGCCAACAACGGCGAGCTGGCCAGGTACACCATGGCAGGCGGTATGCCGTTCACCGCGATGGCGATGGCCAAGCTGTTCCGGGTCGGCAGCGATTGGAAGTTGCAGGCGCTCGGTGAAGGCTTCCAGGCCAAACATCCCGGTGAAGCGGTGCCACAGCTGGGCCGGTTCCTGGGTAATTGATACTGCACGAAACTACGGGGCGGACAACGTGATTCAGCTGAAGGCCGGTCAGAATATGGTGCTGACCGGCGATATCGTTCGATTCAGCGCGAAAGCCGGGACTGCCCTGGATGTTTCGGCGCTCGTGGTGGCGGAGAACCTGCGGGTCTTCGATACCGGCGATTTCGTGTTCTACAACCAGGCCGAGACCGCGGGGGTGACGCTGTCCGAGGACGGCGTCACCATCCGGCTCACCGAGGTGCGTGCCGACGCCAAGGCGGTGCTGCTGGTGGTCAGCGCCGATCCGGCCGCGCCGGCGCAGGCGCACGGGCTCGGTGCGGTCACCGCCGAACTCGCCGTGCACGATATCGCCGCAGCGGAATTCGCGATCAATCCGTCCGCGGGGGAGACCGCGCTGATCTGCCTCGAGGTGTATCGGCGCGGAATCGACTGGAAGCTGCGCGCGGTCGGTCAGGGCTATGCGGGTGGGCTCGCCGTACTGCTCACCGCGCACGGCGTCGAGGTCGACGAACCGGTGACGCCGCAGTCCGGGCAACACAGCGCAGCCGATCTGCGGGAAGCCCAACCGGTCGGCAGTGCGGGCCGGGCCGGCGGTCAGGACACCATCAGCGGTCCCGGCGACTCCCGTGCCGCCGGTCCGGCGCCGCTCGAGGTCGCGCACGGACTCGAACGCCTGTGGATGATCTTCGAGGATGCCGCGCGCTCGGCCGCCGCGCTCATCTCCGCGCGTGACTACGCCATGCAGCGGCTGGATCAGGAACTGTCCGCGGCGGTTTCGGATCCGGCGACCAGGAACACCCCCGCCGCCGAGGAGGCCAGGCAGACCGCACAGCGTCGCTGTGACGATCTGATCGCCACCGCGGAAGCTAGTCACCTGCGCGACAGTGAAGCGCTCATGGGCGAACTCGCCGACGCCGATCGGCAACTGCCGCCATCACTTGCGTCCTGGGATTCGCCCGCCTGGGACGGGGCGCCGACGCCGAGCGATGGCATCCGACTCGGTGAGCTCTACGCGAACGAGCGTGGGCCGCTGCGCATTCCGTACTGCGTGCCGGTGCCGCTGACCCGTCCGCTGTGGATCGATACCGAATCCACGGCCGCGGCGACCCCGGTCGTCGGCGCGGTGCTCGCGCGCCTGCTGGCGGCCGATCCCGGCCGGCGCACGCTGGTCGACATGATCGACCTGACCGGCGCGTTCAGCCAGCTCATCGGTCCGCTGACCCCGGTGCTGAACGGTCCGCCGATCACCGATTTCGGCGATATCTCGGCGCGGCTGCAGATCCTGGTCGAGGCCGCCGACCTGGCCGAATTGGCTTATTCCAGTGGGAATTTCACGCCGCCGACCGAGCATCGGGTATTGCTTGCCGCGGACTTCCCGCACGGGTACCAGACCGCGGACGCGCAGCGCATCGCGACACTGCTGGTGCGTGGCGATCTGATCGGGCTGTCCACGGTGATCGTCGGCACCGACGAATCCGAGTCCAGTGACGGCACCGTGGCAATGCTGTCCCAGGCCTGCCGTCACCTGCCGACGGTGGACGGCACCCCGCTGTTCGATCCGTGGACCGGCAGCGCGTGGCAGTTGGATCTGGACCTGCTGCCAAGGGAACCTGCCAGGCAGGCGCGCTTCCTGCGCACCAGCTGAGCCGACCTTTTCGAGCGACCTGCAAGCAGTCGCTAGCGGCCGAGCAAAGCCCTCGGCCGCAGTGCCTCCGGCAGCCAGGGCAGCAGCGGGTCCGGTGCGCGATCGATGACGCCGCCGACCGGATCGTCGACGAAATCGCGCCGGACCAGATCCTCCTCCGGTCGGTAGATCTGCCGAATGATCAAGGCGCACAGGGCGAGTACCGCGATATCGCGCAGCAGTACGGCGCCGGTGAACCACTGCTCGGGCAGACCCTTGCGGTCCAGGCCGAGGTAGTAGAACATCCGCGGCACCCAGACCAGCGCGTCGATCGTCATCCAGGCCAACAGAATTCGGCGATGCGGCAGCGCGAGCACCGCCAGCGGCACCAGCCACAGCGAATACTGCGGGCTCCACACCTTATTGGTGATCAGGAAGGCGGCGACGACCAGGAAGCACAGCTGGGCCAGACGCGGTCGGCGTGGGGCGGTGAGCGCGATATAGGCGATCGCCGCACAGGCTGCGACGAATACCAGCAGCGACACCAGATTCAGGATGGTCGGCTGTTCGGCATGTCCGATCTCGCCGTCGAATCCGGCCCAGCCGGTGAACGAGGTGATGACGTTGTAGATGGAATCCGGATCGGCGTGCCGAGTGGTGTTGAGCCGGAAGAACTCCCGCCAGCCATTCGGGTACAGCAGCGCGATGGGCAGATTCACCATCAGCCAGGTGCCCGCGGCGGCCGCGACGGTCAGGGCGGCCGCGCCCAGCGGTCGGGCGCTGAGGAACTGCATGCGATACGGGGTTTCGCGCAGCCAGGTCATCGCGGTGCGCCCGCTGTTGATATCGCTCAACCGAAGTCCGAGCCGTGCGCTCGGCACCCGCTGCAGTGGGTCGGCACGCAGGCACAACACCACGATCGGCCCGAGCAGCAGCAGTGGATAGAGCTTGGCCGCGCCGCCCAGTCCGAGTAGCAGGCCCGCGAGCAGCGGTCGTCGGCGGGCCCAGGCGAGTAGGCCGGTGGCGGCGAAAGCCGTTGCGAGCGCGTCGAAATTGGTGAACGCGTGCACGATCACCAGTGGCGAACAGGCGACCAGCGCGGCATCCCAGATCCGCCGCCCCGCCAGTTGCGCCGAGGCCCATACCGTGACGAGCCAGGCGAAGGCCAGACCGACCGCGACCACATTGAAGTAGATGACCACCTGCAGCGCACCGGGCAGCGGGGAGGCATCCCAGGTCTTGGCGACCTGCATCGATGCGTACTGGTAGAGCCCGGACAGCACCGGATACTCCATGTACCTGGTCTCGCGGCCGCCGTCCGGGGTCTGCTCGGTCCATTCCTTCTTGTACGGGAAGGCGCCCTCGTTCAAACGCTCCGCACCATAGAGCGGCACGGTATCCGAGTAGCACATGGCGATGTACTGGCGGCCGTTGTTCCAGTCGAGGGTGAGCGAACCGTCGGACGTGGTCGTCTGCTGGATGCAGCCCGCCTTGCTCGCCCAGCCGAGTGCGAGGAAGACCAGTGCGAAGGCGAGCAGCACCCGCATCGGGGTCCAGAACCGGACCCGGCCGATGAGCGCGTGGTCACCGACCGGGCCGCCGACGACCGTGCTCAGCTGCGCGGTCAGGGAATCGTTGCGGCTGGGCCGATCTCGGCCGTCGGCCGAGCGCAGGTCCGGCGCCAGCGGCGAGGGCGCGACATAGTGCCCGTGCGCGTCATACCCCGGTGTGGTCTGCGCTGCACCGGACTGCATCCCAGTGGGCTGCGGCGCGCTCCCGTTCGTCCGCCCGTCCGCGAGGTGCTGTTCGGTCACGCCAACCGAGAGTACCGGCCGGGAGGTGCGCCGCCTGGACCGAGTGGTACTGAGTGCCGAATGCGTATCGTTCTCGATGCGGCTGCTGCAGCTGATCGAACTGTTATGCGGCGTTTTCGGCGGTGTTAGCATCGTGTTGATCAACTGTCGGAGGGGCGGTTGATCATCACAAGAGGGGTGGGAATGTTCACGAAAGTCATGGCTACCGTGGCCTTGGTCGGCGCAGCGCTCGTCGGATTCGCGGGTAATGCCTCAGCGGGGTACCCGTCGTATTCGGAATGCTTGACCTGGGCCGGGGTCCGCGACAGGTGCGTTCAGATATCGGACGGCTCATATGTCGTCTTGAAGGGTTACGGCTCCTACACCGAATGCCTCAGTTGGGCTGGGGTGCAGGACAAGTGCTACCAGGATCCGAATGGGTTCTGGTACATCACGGGTGTTTGATCCGACAACGCCGGGAAGCTCTGGCCAGCCGCAGTGAGCTGGCCAGAGCTTTCGCACTAGCGGCTCCGGGTCGGCTGACTTCCGTTCCCATTACCGGTACCACCGGATTGGGGCGATCCGGTGGTCGTCGGCATCGAACCGTCGGAGTTCGCCGTCGGCTGTCCGGGCAGCGGCGTCGACTCCGGCTGCTGCTGTTGTTGTTGCGGCTGGCGCTGCTGCGTCTGCGGTTGCACGCCGGGTACCTGAATCGGTCCGAAGGGGGTGTCGATCGTATTCGGGACGATCTGGATCGGCGGCAGTAGCGGCGCCTCCGTGGTCGAGGGCGGGGTGAACGGTGCGGACCATGCGGGCACACCGGCCTGGCCCTTGATCGGGGGCGGCTTCGGGAAGGTTTCCTTGGGGGTGCCGTCCAGGGCGCCATCCATGGTGGCCTTCCAGATATCCGAGGGCAGACCGGAGCCGTAGACCATGCCCCCGCTGTAGTTGCGCAGCGGCGAGTTATCGATGGAGCCGACCCACACCGCGGTGGACAGCGATGGGGTGTAGCCGACCATCCAGGCGTCCTTGTTCTCGCCGGTGTCGAGCAGCTGGGCGGTACCGGTCTTGGTCGCCGACTCGCGGCCGTTGGCCAGGTTGTGATTGCGCGACCACGCCGCGATCGGCTTCATCGCGTCGGTGACGTTGTCCGCGACCGCCGACGAGACCCGCTGTTCACCGGCCACATCACCGCGGTCGAGCAGCACCTGCCCATCGGCGCTCACCACCTTGGTGACGAAGTGCGGTGCGTGGTAGACGCCGGAGGCGGCCAGCGTCGCGTAGGCCGAGGCCATATCGAGCACCCTGGCCTGGTACTGACCGAGCACGATGCCGTTGTTCGGCGGGGAGCCGTCCGGCTCGACCAGGCTCTTGCCGACGCCCGGAATGGTCTCCGGAATGCCGAGCTTGTGTGCCATATCGGCGATCTTCTGCGGACCGTTCTGCATATCCAGCTCCATGCGATAGAAGCTGGTGTTCAGCGAGCGCTTGAGCGCCTCGGCGATGGTGCAGGTGCCGCACCCTTCGCCTTCGACGTTCGTGATCTTGATGCCGTTCACGGTGATCGGTGCACTGTCGTACATCTCCGACAGCGGTTTGCCCAATTCCAGGTTCTCCGCGAGACCGAAGACCTTGAACGAGGATCCCGGCTGCAGACCGGCATTGGCGAAGTCGTAGCCCTGACCGTCGTCGCCGCCGTAATAGGCGCGCACCGCACCGGTCTTCGGATCCACCGAAACCACTGCGGCGCGCAGCTTTTCCGGTTCGCCCTGCATTTTCTTCTGCGCGGCGTCGACGGCGGCCTGCTGTGCCTTCGGATCGATCGTGGTGGTGATCGACAGACCAGCGGTGTTGAGCTGCTGTTCGCTGATGCCCGCGGCCGCCAACTCCTTGAGCACCTGGGTCTTGATCAGGCCCTCGGGGCCGGTGTCCAGGCCCTTGTCCTTGGTGGTGTTCACCGGGACCACCTGCGGGTACTGCTGGCCCTGGCGCTCTTCGGCCTTCAGATTGCCGCCGGAGACCATGCCGTCGAGCACATAGTTCCAGCGGAACTTCGCGCCGTCGGGATTCTTCTCCGGATCCAGGCCGGAGGGCTGCTGGATGGTGGCGGCGAGCACCGCGCCCTCGGCCACGGTGAGCTCCGAGACCGGCTTGGCGAAGTAGGCCTTGGCGGCCGCATCGATGCCGTACGCACCGCGACCGAAGTAGATGGTGTTGAGGTAGGCGGCGAGGATTTCGTCCTTGCTCCACTGGCGCGCCATCTTCGCCGAGATGACCAGCTCGTGCAGCTTGCGAGTCAGCGAGTGTTCGTCACCGACGAGCGCGTTCTTCACGTACTGCTGGGTAATGGTCGAGCCACCACCCGCGCTCTCCTTGTTGAGGGCTTGATCCCGGGCGGCGCGCATGAAGCCGGAAACCGAGAAGCCCGGGTTGGTGTAGAAGTCCCGGTCCTCGGCCGCGATCACGGCATTGCGCACATGCGGCGGAATCTGGTCGATGGTGACGTCGGTGCGGTTGCCCTCCGGCGGTACCACCTTGCTGATCACCGTGGTGCCGTCGCTGGCGAGGATATTCGCGACCTGGTTGGTTTTGAGGTCACCCGGCTGGGGTACCGAAACCGTGGTGTAGGCGATCAGGAAGACCGTGCTCGGCAAAATGATGGACAGGGCTAGCAGGACGTAGATGACCCGGCGCACGATCCGCCACGGCGACTTCTTCTTCGCACCGGGACGACGACCGCCCGGTCCACCCGGACCACCGCTGCCGCCATTGCGGCGCGGCGGCGGGCCCGAGGGCGGTGCGCCCGCGGTCGCGCGGCGCTCGCCGGTGGTGGGTCCGGCGCCGTTGGGCCGACGGGCGCCGGGGCGATCCAGACCAGGGCGATCCTGACCGGGGCGATCCTGGCCGGGCCGCGGGCTGGCCGGTCGGGGACCGGTGGGCGGGGCCGTACGGCGGTTGCGTTCGGCGACGGCGTCGGTCAGCGAACCGGGCTGCCGATTCGGGCGCTCGATCTTCTGCGTGGACTGCGCGCCGGGCGGGGCGTTATCGGGTAGTGGCCTGCCCTGCGGCGG
Organism: Nocardia sp. NPDC102475; assembly: GCF_055584605.1. Lineage (NCBI taxonomy): Bacteria > Bacillati > Actinomycetota > Actinomycetes > Mycobacteriales > Nocardiaceae > Nocardia > Nocardia sp. NPDC102475. The sequence continues at coordinate 95,082 of NZ_JBVJLS010000014.1, forward strand.
ACGGCCCTGCGGCGGCGGAACCGGTCGACGCGGCGGCTGCGGACCACGCGGCTCACCCGGGTACCCGCCTTGCGGCGGCCGCGGTCCACCAGGACCTGGCCGCCCGGGTGGGGGACCGGCCGGTCGCTGACCGGGATACGGGTTCGGAGGCTGAGGTGAACTTCGCTGAGTGCGGCCGCCGTGCGGTTCATCGCCGTAGGGGGAAGTCTCGTAGGGCGAATTCACTGACAAGATCTCCATAACTCGTAAGGGTCTGCGGGGCGCGGTGCGGCGATTATCGCCGCAGCGGACACGTCGAGGCTCCGCGTGTCACCCGACGGGCAGATGACCTGGCACATCATTCGGCTGCGGTGCGCCGGTTGGCCCTGGTGCCCGTGCGCCGCCGCGTGGGCGACGGAGCGGTACCGAGCACATAGGACTGCACCAGATGATTCCAGCTGCAGCTCCGGCATACCTCGACGACATGGACCGAGAACTCCTCGCGAGTCTCGGCGAGGCGTATCAATTCCTCTGGTGTGCGAGCCGAACCGGCCATCGGGCCGACGCCATCGCCGTAGACCCAGGATACGAGCGTCAATTGCTCTTTCCGGCAGATCGGGCATGTGACCTCGCTCCCCCGACCGTGGAACTTCGCCGCACGTAAAAGGTAGGGATTGGCATCGCAAACCTCGGCAACATCGACACGGCCCGCATAGACGTCAGCGAGCAGCGACCGACGCTTGAGAGCGTAGTCCACCACCTGTCGCTGAATTCGCACGAGAACCAGAGTAGCGGGGACGCGCGCGGGCCGCGCTGGGCTGTGCAGGATCGACCGACCGGTATTCATGGTTGAACTGGGGCGTTACCGGCGTCGGCGGATTACGATTCTCCCGTGTCCCCCGCTACATCCGGGCGGTCAACGGCAGCATCCGGGCGTATGCGAGCGCGTGACCTCGACCGTGCCAACGCGTCCAGTGTGCTGGATGCCGCCTACGCCGAAGGCCAGCTCGGCGCGGATGAATATCGCGACCGCACCGCGCGGGCCGAGACCGCCAGGACCATCGCCGATCTCGACCGGCTCACCCGCGATCTCCAGGTCCCTTCGGCGGTGCGCGATCTGGTACCGGGTGCGCCGACACCGACGCGAAACCCCTTGCGCCGCCCCGGTTCCACGGGCCGTTATCCCGATCACACCCGAGCCCGCGACGCCGATCGCGACACAACCGGGCAGGTACTCGACAGCGCCCGCCGGGACGGTCAGCTCACCGAAGAGGAGCATCAGACCCTCAGCGAATTGGCGCAAGGGGCCAAGACACTCGGCGATTTGGCCGATCTGGTCGATGACTTGCAACGGCCGACCGATGCGCCGTTGCCGCCTGCGCCACCTCGATCGAATCGCCGACGCTGGTATGTGATCGGTGTGACCGCCGCGTCGGTCTGTGCCGCCGTCGCCGCTTTCGCGCTGACCAGCGGTGCCGCGACACCGGAGGCGCCACCCGTCGCACACGTCGGCGCCGCGGTACCCGATCTCGGTGCGGTGCAACCGGTGGTGGTCGCGACGCCGAATCTGCTCACCCGCGAAGGGGTTACGCACTTCCTGACGAAGTACCGGGAGAAGTTCGGTGATCTGCAGGCCGATCAGCTGACCCTGTTCGGCGATTACGCCACGGTGACGCGCGCGGTACCGGGTCAGCCGAATCGGCAGGTCCGATACGACTACCGCGGCGGATTCGCGCAGAGCGGTGCCCCCGTCAGTCGCAAGACCGATACGCCCGCCACCGATCTGGCGCAGCTGAACGTCGCCGCTTTGTCGGACTTACTGGCAACCGCGCCCACCGCGTTGAAGGTGCCGAACGGAGTTGTCACGCATATGGATGTGGAAGTCGACGCCACCGGTACCTATAGCTCTTTCGACAGCGCGAAGGGTGCGACCATCGTGCGGATCTTCGCGGGCAACCAATTCAACGAATCCGGGTACTACGTGCTGACTTCGGCGGGGCAGGTCGTTCGCGCCTGGCCGTTCCAAGGGTGATGGTCGATGGCGACGACGCGCTATAGCGGAATCCGGGCCCGCGATACCGATCGGGCCGATGTCTGCGGACTGCTCGACGCGGCGCTGGCCGACGGTCAGCTCACCGATGACGAACACGCCGAACGCACCGAGCAGGCCATGCGCGCCAAGGCATTCGGTGAACTGGACGAGCTGATCGGCGACCTGCAGATTCCGCAGAATCTGGTGGATGCCCCCGTAATTCGAGTCGATCGCCGTCGACCGCGGCGCTGGCTCGCGCCGGTGGCGTTCATTGCCGGTGCGGCGGTCATCGGTGCAGCGGTGGGCGGCATCGCGAGTTGTGCTTCGGGCGAGTCCGGACTGCTCGGGTGGTCGGAAAATGTGCCGGTGCTCACCACCGGGAGCGGCCTCGCGTACTTCATCGATGAATATCGCGCCGAGTTCGGCGATACGAAGGTCGACGAGGTCACCCTGTATCCCGACTACGCGCTCTTCGAGCGGCAGGCGGCAGGCGATCCGACCGAGACCGTGCGATATCGCTACGACGGCAGGTTTCACGACTACACCAGCAGCAATGGGCGCAAGGCCGATGTGCGCACTTTCGATCTCGCCAGCATCGATCTGCGTGCTATCGCCGGGCTGCTGGCCGGTGCACCGCAGTCGATCAAGACCGGCGGCGTGATCACGCACGCCTCGATCGAATTCCCGCCGGGCCGCAGTGATTCGGACGCCGCTGTCTCGATCTACGCGAAGAACCAAGCGGGCGCGTCGGGCTATCTGACAGCGACGGTAACAGGGGAGCCATTGCAAGTCTTCCCACCCAGTCGCTGACGAGGAGTCGGGGTGATCCGCAGCGGCCGTAATTCGCTGGTCCGCCGCAACCGGGCGCGCTAACATTCCCTGTTCGTATTCGACCCGATGTACAGCCCGAGGAGGTGGGGCGGGATGACCGCGCCGAAGACCGCCGTCGCGCACGACGCCCGGACTGTTCAGATGTCCCGGGTCCCGGTCTGATCGTTCTTCGTCCGGCGTTCGTGCCGCGAGCCGTCTGGTTCGCGTGACGGTGGTGCCGTGTCCGAAATCGGGCCCGAACCATACGAATACGGAGAATCCGAGTTGAATTCCCCCATCGATTGGCGCACGCGCGCCGAAACCGATGCCGATATCCCCGCGATCCACGTGATCAACCAGGCGGCCTTCGATCGACCCGATGAGGCCGATCTGGTCGACGCACTGCGCGCCGACCCGGCCTGGATCCATGGACTGTCCATCGTCAGCACGCTGCCGGACGACACGCCGGTCGGCTACGCGCTGCTGACCCGCTGCCACGTAGACAGCGCGCCTGCGCTGTGTCTCGGACCGTGCGCGGTGCTGCCCGAATATCAGAAGTCCGGCGCCGGTGCCGCGGCAATCCGGGCGGGTCTTGCGGCGGCGGAGCAATTGGGCGAGGCATTCGTCATTGTGCTCGGGCATCCGACCTACTACCCGCGCTTCGGCTTCGAGAAGGCGTCCCAGTTCGGCATCGGCCTGAGCATCGAGGTGCCGGACGAGGCGTTGATGGCGCTGACGCTCGATCCGGTGCGACCGCTACCGCGGGGCACGGTGCGCTACGCCGCGCCATTCGGTATCGACTAGCGAGAACACCGGCACCGACGGTGGGGAGCCCCGGCTTCCTGCCGTCGGTCTACCTGCGCGGACAGTGCTTTATATCGCCGACGACTATGCACGTTTATATCGCTCCGATATAGTGGGAAGTCGCATCCATCGGTTAGGTCTGCACACAGTCAGGGGGTGAAGCCCGATGCTCGAGCTGGCAATCCTCGGGCTGCTCCTCGAAGCGCCCATGCACGGGTACGAGCTGCGCAAGCGGCTGACCGGATTGCTCGGGCCGTTTCGGGCCTTCTCCTACGGATCGCTCTATCCGACGCTGCGTCGCATGCAGACCGATGGGCTGATCGCCGAGGAGAACGTCGCGGGCGTCACCCGTCGTGCGCGACGGGTCTATCAACTGACTCCGGCCGGGCGGGAGCGGTTCACCGAACTGCTCGCCGATACCGGACCGCAGAACTACACCGACGACGGCTTCGGCGTCCACCTGGCGTTTTTCAGCCGCACCCCCGCGGAAGCGCGGATGCGGATTCTGGAGGGCAGGCGACGGCAGGTCGAGGAGCGCCGAGAGGGTCTGCGGGAGGCGATCAAGAAGGCCAGTGGCTCGCTGGATCGCTATACCCGCCAGCTCCACCAGCTCGGTCTGGAATCAAGCGAGCGCGAAGTGCGCTGGCTCAACGAGTTGATTGCGGCGGAGCAATCGACGAAGGCGGCACCACAGAAAGAGGGAAATATCGGCCATGAGTGAAGACAACAGGGCTGAAAACGCCAATCAAGTTCGCGTCGCCATCGTCGGCGTTGGTAACTGCGCTTCCTCGCTGGTCCAGGGCGTGCAGTACTACAAGGACGCGGACGAGACCGCGGCCGTGCCAGGTCTCATGCACGTCAAGTTCGGTCGGTACCACGTGCGCGACGTGAAGTTCGTGGCCGCGTTCGACGTCGACGCCAAGAAGGTCGGCTTCGACCTGGCCGAGGCGATCTTCGCCAGCGAGAACAACACCATCAAGATCTCCGATGTGCCGCCGAGCGACGTTGTCGTGCAGCGCGGTCCGACGCTGGACGGTATCGGCAAGTACTACGCCGAGACCATCGAGCTGTCCGAGGCGCAGCCGGTCGACGTCGTGAAGGTGCTGAAGGACAACAAGGTCGACGTCCTGGTCTCCTACCTGCCCGTCGGCTCGGAAGAGGCGGACAAGTTCTACGCCCAGTGCGCCATCGACGCCGACGTCGCCTTCGTCAACGCGCTGCCGGTATTCATCGCCTCCGATCCGGTGTGGGCCGAAAAGTTCACCAAGGCAGGCGTTCCCATCGTCGGTGACGACATCAAGAGCCAGGTCGGCGCCACCATCACCCACCGCGTGATGGCCAAGCTGTTCGAGGACCGCGGCGTGCAGCTCGACCGCACCATGCAGCTGAACGTCGGCGGCAATATGGACTTCAAGAACATGCTCGAGCGCGAGCGCCTGGAGTCGAAGAAGATCTCCAAGACCCAGGCCGTCACCAGCAACCTGAAAAAGGAACTGGGCGCCAACGATGTGCACATCGGCCCGTCCGATCACGTCGGCTGGCTCGACGACCGCAAGTGGGCCTACGTGCGTCTCGAGGGTCGCGCCTTCGGTGATGTGCCGCTGAACCTGGAGTACAAGCTCGAGGTGTGGGATTCGCCGAACTCGGCGGGCATCATCATCGACGCGGTGCGCGCCGCGAAGATTGCCAAGGACCGCGGCATCGGCGGCCCTGTCCTCCCGGCCTCGGCCTACCTGATGAAGTCCCCGCCGAAGCAGCTGGCGGACGACATCGCGCGCGCCCAGCTGGAAGCGTTCATCATCGGCGCGGAGTAATAGACGCACCGACAAGTAAAGCCGGGCCGGGTACAAATCTCCGGCCCGGCTTCGCGTATCGAATCGGTTGGTGCCGCAGCCCGGTCTCGTCCCTTTGGGTTGGTCGGGCTGCGGTGCTCGAGCTTTGTCGAGGGTAGTCGAATGGTGGTGGTGGCCGGGGTTGCCAGCCACCATTTGACTACCCTCGACGGGGTGAGCGGTCAGTCGAGTGAGACGTAGACCTCGACGGAGGTCGGGCCGGTGTAGCGCTCGAGTTCCGCGGTGTGGGAGCGGGTGATGGTGCCTGCGCTCTCGGCCTTGCGGACCTGTGCCCATGCGGTGCGCAGCAGATCGTAGGGCTTATCGGAGACAACGAATTTCGCGTAGCGTCCGGTCGGGACCCGGGTCAGCACATCACCGGCATCCATATCGTCCATCTCGGCGACCTCGTAGCCCAGAATCGCGACGGCGTGATCGTTCTGGCCGATATAGGCCGCGACCCGCGGCACATTCTTCTCCCGCGCCAGATACCGGTCCCAGGTGAAGTTCACCAGGTCCAGGTCGCGCGCGGTCACCTCGCGTCCGGCCAGCGGGACCGTGAGTCCGGCGACCAGGCTTTCGTCCAATGTGACAATTTCGAAGTCCACAGCTGTTCCTAACCGTCGACCGGTTCGTCTGCCAGCGCCACGAATACTTCGGCCGTGCGCGCGTCCGGATAATGTTCCACGTCACCGGTATAGGCGCGCAGCAATCGTCCGGCGGCCTCGGCATCCCATACCGCCCGCCAGATGGTCACGATGGTGTCGCCGAGATTGTCGCCGCTGAGCGTGAATCGAGCGAACCGTCCCGCGGGTACTCGGGCGAGCACATCGCCCGGTAGCAGATCCGCGAGGGTGTGGCAGCGGTAGCCGACGATATGCGTCAAGTAGGAGTTGATCTCCGGCGCGTGGTCCACATACGCGGTCGTCGGCGGGCCGGGCAGCTTGCGGGCCAGATTGCGTTTCCACGCCTCCTCGACCTTGGCGCGGCGCGGTCCCTCGACCGCGAGCGCCGGGCTGCGCAGCACTGTGCCCGCCACGAGCGTCTCGGGACGGTCAACGACATTGAAATCCACCGGCGTGCCCCTATGTCTAGTCTGTCTCCAATTGGCGGCGCTCCCGGGCCGCCGTGGCCACGGAAGCTACTTCCGGGCCTGACGCTTGCGCCGCGTGTCGTCGCTCGAGCGCATATCCTTCCTCATCGATCTCGCGACGTCGGCGTGGGCCTGGTTTCGGTCCGGCGCGCACGCTCACTTCACTCTGGCAAACGATGCTGCCACGTCATCCGTTCCCATGGCCCCGGTCGGCGCACATTCATAGCGAACCAAATATGAGCAAGCTGGAAGCTGCGGCCAACCCAGACGGAGCGAGTCTTACGAGCGACCGTTCGCGGCCGCCTCGCGTCCGAACCGCCAAAGCGCATGCGCCGCAGGCGCGGCATCCGGCAGGCGTGCACCAGGTGCCGAACGTCCCGCCCCGTCAACCACCACGGAGCGAGTCTTACGAGCGACCGTTCGCGGCCCGTCTCGCGTCCGCGCGAAGGCGCGGCTATAGGACACAGTCGAGTCGTCGAAGCGCATGCGACGTAGTCGCGAGTCTCGACGGCGCCGCTAGCGACTGCTTGCAGGTCGCTCGAAAGGGTCGGACGCGAGACACCAGGGGGCCGCGAACACGCAGCGCCGGAGGCGCTGCCATAGATTCAGCCCGGCACCGGAATGCTGAATCCGGGGAAGATTTCGACTTCCTTCGTGGGCTCCGGGGCGGGTGGAATGATGATCACCGGTGCGGCGGAGGTGCTGGTCGGCGGATTCAGGATGTCGTAGCTGCCGCCGGAGGGTTTGCTCGCGGTCGGCGGGCCGCCTTGCGATCCGGCCGCCGGGAACTGCTCGATCGGGGTGCCGTCGAGCGCGCCGTCCATCACCTGCTTCCAGATATCGGCGGGCAAACCGGAGCCATAGATGTCGGTGCCGCGCGCGGTTTCGATGGGCTGGGACTGTTCGGTGCCGATCCAGACCGCTGTGGACAGCGACGGGGTGAAGCCGATCATCCACGCGTCCTTGTTCTCTTTCGACTCACCGAGCTGGGTGGTGCCGGTCTTGGCGGCCGAGGGGCGTCCGCCGGACAGGCTGTGCCCGTTGGAATATGCGGCGATCGGGATCATCGCGCCGGCGGTACTGTCGGCGATGCCGCGCTGTATGCGCTGCTGGCCGGGCGGCAGTTGCTTGCCGGCCTGTTTGTCGGGTCCACCCCGATCCAGCAGGACGCGGCCGTCGCCCGCGACCACTCGCTGCACGAAGTAGGGCTGGTGGTAGACACCGGAATTGGCGATCGTCGCGTAGGCGGATGCCATATCGATGGGGCGAACCAGATACTGGCCCAACACGATTCCGTTGAGCGGGTGCCCGCCTTCCTCGGTGAGCGTCTTGCCGGCCACGCCCGGAATCTCTTCGGGGATACCGGCCTGATGGGCGGCATCGGCAATTGCCTCGGGGCCGTCGGACATCGACATCGTCAGTCGATAGAAACTGGTGTTCAGCGAGCGCTTCAGCGCCTCGGCCATGCTGCATTTGCCGCACGATTCGCCGTCCACGTTGGTGATCGTGATACCGCGATCGGTCACCGGTGAACTGTCGAGCATCCGGGTGAGCGGAATGCTCTGCCGCAGTGCCGCGATCACCGCGAAGACCTTGAATGCGGAGCCGGTCTGCAGCGGCGCCTGCGCGAAATCGAAGCCGATACCGTCGGCGCCGCCGTAGTAGGCGCGCACCGCGCCGGACCGCGGGTCGATCGAAACCACCGCGCCACGCAGATCCGGCGGCTGCGGGTCGAGTCGATCGTGGATCGCGTCGAGTGCGGCCTGCTGTGCCTTGGCATCGATGGTGGTGGTGATCTGCAATGCCCCGGTATTCAGTTCCCGCTCGCTGATGCCCGCACTGCGCAGTTCCCGCAGCACCTGGCTGCGGATCAGGCCCTCCGGGCCGCGGGCCGCGTTGACGTCCGGGATTTCGGTGATCGGGACGATCTGCGGGAATACCGTCGCATCACGGTTGCCCGGCGCGAGCGCACCCATCTCGACCATGCCGTCGAGCACGTACTTCCAGCGCGCGGTCAGATCGGAGAGATGGGTTTCCGGATCCAGGATCGATGGGGTGCGGATGACCGAGGCCAGGACCGTGCCTTCGGCGAGCGTCAGTTCCGGCACCGACTTGTTGAAGTAGGCCTTCGCGGCCGCCGAGATCCCGTACGCGCCGCGCCCGTAATAGATGGTGTTGAGGTAGGCGGCGAGGATGTCGTCCTTACTCCATTGCCGCGCCATTTTGGCGGCGATGATCAGCTCGCGCATCTTCCTGGTCAGGGTGCGTTCGGAGCCGAGGAAGGCATTCTTCACATACTGCTGAGTGATGGTGGAACCGCCGCCCGCATCCTCTTTGCCGAGAATATTGTCCCGCGCGGCGCGCAGGAATCCGCTGCTCGAGTAGCCCGGGTTGGTGTAGAAGTTGCGGTCCTCGGCCGAGAGCACCGCATCGCGCACCGGTTTCGGCACCTCCGACAGCGGTACCGGAATCCGATTGCCATCGGGCGGAACAACTTTCGCGATCACTGTGGTTCCGTCGGCGGCCAGGATGGTGGCGATCTGATTGGTCTGCACCGAATCGGGATCCGGGATTTCGGCGCTCCAGTAGACCAGCACGAACAGCAACGACGGCACCGCGACGAAGGTGATGAACAGGGCGAGCAGTAGCCGTCGGAAGCGTTCGCCCCTGGTGCGCTGTGGTCGATTCGCCGGGGTCGGTTGCGGCCGGGACGGTTTCGAAGAACCGGGCGGTCGGGGCTTGTCCTTGCGTCGTGACGTCCCGAAGTTGTGCTCGCTGAATCCCGCGACGGAGGCATAGGGTGCCGGCATCGGTTTGCGTCGGCGACTGCCGCCGCGTCGCCGCTTGCGGAACGAGCTCACGATCATCTCCTCCCGGAGCGTCGGTAAAACTCACCTGCACAGGACACGATCGGAAATGACCAGAGATCGTATACACCGAGTATTACCGCCGCAACGGGATTCAACCCATGCGACGGGCGTACTAGCTCTTCACGCCACCCGCCGTGAGACCGGAGATGATCCGGCGCTGGAACAGCAGCACCATGATGACCAGCGGAATCGTGACCATCGTGCCTGCGGCCATGATTGCGGCGTACGGCTGCACGAGCGGGTTGTTACCGGAGAAGCGCGCGATCGCGACGGTCACCGGTTCGGTCTTATCGCTGGAGAGCAGCCGGGCCAGCAGATATTCGTTGACCGAGGCGATGAACGCCAGGATCGCGGTGGTGAAAACCGCGGGCGCCGCCAACGGCAGCATGACCAGCCGGAACGCCTGCATCTTGGTCGCACCATCGATGCGGGCGGCTTCCTCGAGTTCCCACGGCAGTTCGGCGAAGAACGAGGCCAGGATGTAGACGGTCATCGGCAGCACGAACGAGATGTTCGGGATGATCATCGCCTGGTATTCGCCGATCCAACCGAGGTTGGTGAACAGCTGGAACAGCGGGGTGACCAGCACGACCACCGGGAACATCGACGCGGACAGGATGAGTCCGGAGACCAGGTACTTGCCCTTGAAGGTGAGCCGCGCCAGCGCGTAGGCGGCGAGCACGCCGAGTACCAGCGCGACGGCCGTGGTCACCGTGCCGATGATGACGCTGTTGAGCAGCGCCTTGCCGAAGTCGTTGCCGCGGCTGGTGTCGAAGGCGTTGCGGAAGTTCTCCAGGGTGACGTGGGTGGGCCACGGCGTGTTGTCGAAGGTGTAGTCCGGATCGCGGAATGCGGTGACGGCCATCCAGTAGAACGGGGCCAGGCCCCACACCAGCACGATCAGCGCACCCAGATACAGCCGCACCGGACCCAGGCGCTTGGTCCAAGGTGTCTGTGCCGCGGGCTTTTTGGTGCTCACGGTGGTCATCAGTGCGCCTCCCGCTGTTCTTCCTGGGTCCGAACGGCATTGGCGCCCAGAACCTTTACCAGCAGGAACGCCACCGCGAAGATCAGCAGGAAGGTGATCGTCGACAGTGCCGCCGCGCTGTTGGGACCCTGGCGGACCTGTTCGACCACCAGCGCCGAAATCGGGCGGGTGGACGGATTGCCGAGCGTCATGATCGCGGGCAGGTCGTACAGGCGCAGTCCGTCCATGGTGCGGAACAGCACCGCGACCAGCAGCGCGGGCTTGAGCAGCGGCAGCGTGATCTGGGTGAAGCGCTGCCAGGCCGACGCGCCGTCGACCTTGGCGGCCTCGTACACATCGGCCGGAATCACCTGCAGACCGGCCAGCAGCAGCAATGCCATGAACGGCGTGGTCTTCCAGACATCGGCGGCGATGACCGCGAACCGCGCGGGCCAAGCCTCCGAGGTCCACAGCACGTGGGTGCCGAAGACCCGGTTCACCACGCCGTCGTACTGGAACATGAACTCCCACAACCGGGCGGTGACCGCGGTCGGAATCGCCCACGGCACCAGCACCGCCGCGCGCAGCAGCGCCCGGCCCTTGAAGGTCTTGCCCATCACCATGGCCATGCCGAGGCCGAGGGTGGCCTCCAGGGTCACCGTGATCACCGTGAAGAACAGCGTCACGCCGATGGCCAGCCAGAACTGCGAGCCGAGGTTGCCGGTCGGGCAGGAGACCGTCTCGCCGGCCGCCTGACACTGCTGCAGCAGCCAGTGCGTGTAGTTCGAGAAGCCCGCGCTGCCGCCCTCGACGAACATGCCGGTCGCCGGGTCGAGTCCAGGATCCTTCTGGAACGACATGTACAACGCGCGGAAGACCGGATAGCCGACGACCACCGCGAGGGTGATCAGCACGGGCGTGACGAACAACCACGCCTTACCGGAACGCCGCAACTCCAACGCCAAGGTGCCACCGAATCCGCGCTTCGTCGGCTGATCGCCGTCGCTCGGCACGCGAGTGGCCGTTCCCGAAGGATCCGACACCGTTTCTCTCTCCTACGGGGTGGTCGGGTCCGCTCTTGTACTCGCTACGACCCGGCTGTCTCGATGCCCTTTTGCATACCGGTGATCGCGTCGTCGACGGACTTGGTTCCGTTCAACGCAGCATAAGCGTTGTCCTGGATGGCCTTCGACACCGCCGGGTAGAACGGGGTGACCGGACGGGGCACCGCGTTGGCGATCGAATCCTTCAGCGCGGGCAGGTACGGCATCTTCGCGATCAGCGCCGGATCGTCGTACATCGACGCGCGCACCGATGGCAGCGCACCGGCCGCGACGATGTGCTGAGCGTCCTCGCTGATCAGGTAGCGCAGGAAGTCGAGTGCGGTGGCCTTGTTCTTGGAGAACGCGCTGATCGCCGCGTTGTAGCCGCCGAGGGTCGATGCGCCGACGCCGTTCTCGCCGGGCAGCGGCGCGACGCCGAACTTGTCCTTGACCGAGGAGGATTCCGCACCCGCGTCACCGAAGGTGGACGGCCAGTTGCGCATGAAGAGCAGCTTGCCGGTGTTGAAGGCGTTGGCGCTCTCCGGCTCCTTGAAGGTGATGGCTTCCTTCGGGATGTCGCCGCTCTTGTACGCGTCGACGAGCACCTTGAGCCCGGCGCGCGCCTGCGGGGTGTTCACGGTCGGGGTCTTGCCGTCCGCGCCGACGAAGGTGCCGCCGTAGGCGTTGATCGCCTCGGCCGCGTTCACCGTCAGGCCCTCGTACGGTGCGAGCTGGCCCGCGTAGCAACCCATATTGTTCTGCTTGGCGATCGGGCACTGCGCCAGCATCTCGCTCCAGGTCTTGGGCGGATTCGGCACCAGATCCTTGCGGTAGAACAGCAAGCCGCCGTTGGTGTTTCGCGGCGCGGCGTAGAGCGTGTTGTTGTAGGTGGCGCTGGCGACCGTCGGGGACAGCAGGGCCGAGGTGTCGATCTTGAAGGTGTCCTTCAGCGGCTGGATCCAGCCCTTCGCGGCGAATTCCGCGGTCCATGGCACGTCAAGGGCGACCACGTCATAGGTGGACTGCTTGGAGCGCATGTGCTCGACCAGGTCGTCGTACTGCTGCGAGGCATCGTTCGACTGCTCTTTGAAGGTGACCTGCTCATCCGGGTGCGAGGCATTCCAGCGCTCGATCAGCTGCTTGACCGCGCCGGTTTCGGTGGTGTCCTTGCCCTCGACGTAGGTGATCGGGCCGCGGCCGGTGAGGTTCTGGCTGGATGGATTGCCGCCGCTATCGCTGGAGCAGGCACTGGTGAACGTCGCCGTCAGCAGCGCAACAGAGGCGGCTGCCAACGCCGCTCGTGGTACGAGCGACGAACGTAGGGACGTCACCTTTTTCAAAGCCATCGCGAACACTCCAAGGGGTCGAGACGTGAGCAGCAGCACACCCTGCAGGTGCACAAGGCAAGATACATGGTTGTTATATGCGACGCAGCGATTGTGCCCGCAACAGGGGCACTGTCCAGCCGGGGCGGACGATATCGCTGCAATGTCATAGTCGCTCGTAGCCTCGTTATTTCGCCGGGCTTCCACCCGATTGTCAGTGATCGGATCCGGAGGAGCGCGACGATCGCCGCCCAGATCCAGTCGGCGTCGAAACCACGGAACGGCAGATCGCTCATCCCGGTGTCTTTCGCGGTACGGATGCGGCGTTGCGGTGCGTGTGACGGTGCTGTAACTGCAGGTCGGGCGATTGACTTTCCGATCCCGAAGCCTGACCTCTATCAGTTTTGAATATTTCGTCAGAATCCTTGACTGCGTGAATCATCGCATGTGACGATTTCGTCAGCTCCGGCGGAGGTGGCCACGAATGCTTTCGATAGCTGCTGGATCGCAGCTGGCGAACCTCGCGTCGAGCATTCCGATTACGCACCAATGGTTAGGAACCATCGAGATGACCGTGGATTTCGCCCACACATATACCGATCCGCCGCAGCGTTTCAGTGCCGAACTCAGTGGTGGCGGCGCTGCGCAGGACCTCTTCCAGCGCGTCGAGACACTCCTCGGGCAACTCCCCGAACCCGGCCCCGTGCGGGCCGACACCGACGGTGAACGCGAGCAGCTCGGCGATACGACGGTGGTACACCGGTTCGTCGCAGCGCCCGGTGACAGCGAGACCGTCACATGGCACTACGTGGAGGCCGGTGACCCATCGGCGCCCACGGTCGTGTTCCTGCACGGTGTGCCGGATTCGTGGTGGCAATGGCATTACGCCTTGGAGTTGCTGAGCGACCGATATCATTGCGTCGCTGTCGATTTGAAGGGCTACGGACAATCCGACAAACGCACCGGCGATTACCGTCAACGGGGGGTGGCAGGCCAACTCCAGGCCCTCTTCGACACGATCGGGATCGCCGAGTTCGCGCTGGTAACGCACGACCGCGGCACCCCGCCCGGCGATCACCTCGTCGCCATGCTCGGCGATCGGCTGACCGGATATGCCCGCGGACAGCAGCATCTGTGGCATCTGCATCCCAGCCTGCATCCGCAGCAGCAACTCTTCACGTCGGCCGACGCCCCAGCGCTGCTCGGTGACGCCCGTCGGTTCGTCGCCTCGGCCTACACCTGGCTGGCCGCGCGACCCGTCGCGGAGGCGGACCTCCTGCGCACCATCGAGGAGTTCTCCCATCCGGGTATCGCCGCGGCCGTCCCGCGGTACTTCCACTCCTCGTCATTCCGGCAGGAATGGGTCGATCGGCGCGCCGAATTGATCCGCTCTTGGACGGCGCCGGTGCTGATTTTGCAGGGCGCTCAGGACCCGATGCAGCCGCACGAGTTCTACACCGATCCCGATGTTGTCGAGATGCTGCCGAAGGGCAGCAATGTGCACTTATTCGACACAGGACATTTCTGGCCCTTCGAGGCGCCGCACGAATCGGTCGATGTCATTCGCGCGTTCCTCGATTCCGTGACCCGTTAGCCACGATCTTCCGCCGGATCTGTGGCGCCGGCTGCCGGGTTCCGCGGGCCTGGTGGTGGTCACGCGCGATGCGGTTAGGCTGACTGGCGATGACTTCGCCGAATGCGGTTCCGGACCGGATGCTCACCCGGATCGGTGGGTTGCTGCGCCAAGCCGAATCGACCGATAACGAGCACGAGGCCGAGGCATTTCTGGCCGCGGCCCAGCGGTTGGCGACCAGGTCTTCGATCGACCTCACGGTCGCCCGCGCGCATATCGCCGGACGTGAGCGCAGGCCGACGCCGGTGCAGCGGATGATTCCGATCGGCGAGCCGGGCAAGAAGGGGTTGCGCACCTACGTGCAGTTGTTCGTGGCGATCGCTGCGGCCAATGATGTGCGCTGCGATGTTGCGCGCACCTCCACGCAGGTTTACGCCTACGGCTTCGATTCCGATATCGATACGTGTGAAGCCCTCTACGCCAGTCTGCTGGTGCAGATGGTGCGTGCGTCGGATCAGTACATCAAATCGGGGCAGTATCGTTCGGCCACCGTCGAAAAGCTCGTCACGGAGAAACGGTGGGGCCGAAAGGTGCAGCGGCGGGTGCAAGCGCCGGTTGCGGCGGTTACCGCGCGGCTGAACTTTCAGATGGCCTTCGCCGCACGGATCGGCCGACGCCTGGCCGAGGTGAAGGCGGAGGTCGTGGCCGAGGTGGTGCCCGAAACCGTAGCGGCGGGTACGGCATTGGCCCTGCGCAATAAGGAAATCGAGCTCACCGACTTCTATAAGAAGACCTCCGATGCCCGCGGCACCTGGCGCGGTCCGCAGGCGTCGGCGCGACATTCCGCTGCGGCCCGGCGTGCGGGTGATCGGGCCGGGAAGGCGGCGCGGCTCGGGACGTCTCCCGAACTCGGTGCTGCGCGTGGGCAATTGCCCGGTGGGTCGAAATGAGCGAATTCATTGCGTGACAAGCGAATTGCCCGACTCGGCGTGAGCGACAATGGCTGTGAACCGTGAGCGGGGCCCAATGAATGCGCGAGATACCCAGCGCGCCAAGGTGTATGACGCCGAGCAGTTGGTGCGGAGTGTATTCGATCGAGCCGATGAAAACGGTGTCCGCACGGTAGAGCTCTACGGTTCACACCTCACGCTGCCGATCGAGCGCCGCTTCGCCTCGGTCGAATCGGTGCAGGTCTACACCGATAAGGTGCTGAGTCTCAATTGGATTCGGGCGCAATGGGACCGTGCCGCGACGCCCGTCCGGGTCCGCTCTCGCGCCGGAACCGCCGCCGCGCACTACGAGGCCGCCGATGCGGTGCTGGCTGTTCCGCTTTACACCGGTGCGACCGCATGGGCTCTGCGCGAATTGGTGATTCTGCACGAACTGGCCCATCACCTCGAGCCCGCCGCCGGATCGGTGGCCCCGCACGGACCCGAGTTCTGTAGCCGCTACTTGGAACTCGTCGATGGCATTATCGGGCCGGAAGCCGGGCTGGTTTTGCGGTCGAGCATGCTCGGGTGCGGTGTCCGCATAACTTGAGGCCCCTGCTGTTTTTGGTCGCGCCGTGTCTGCGGCCGCCGGTAGCTGGTTGTCGGGCCAGGCATGCGAACTCGCGATGCTCGGCTGTGGGGTCCGCCTCCGCGTGTCCAACGCGATCGAAATCGCGCGACCGCGGTTGCGCAACGCCGACCTTTGGGAGGTGCGGGGTTCGGTGGTCCACTGCTCGCCGTTGCCGACTACCGTCGCGACACGGTCACTTGGGCGGCGTCAGTGCACGGACCCGGGTAAGTCGGTCCTCCCACCAGCGGGTTCGTGCTGGGTCGGGGTGGCGGTAGCGCTCCAGTAGGGCCGGGTCGGGTGTGGGGGGTGACTTCGGGACCGGCATGAAGCCGTCGACCGGGCGGAGTGATTCGTGGACGAGGTCGCCTTCGAGGAGTGACAAAGTGCCCAGGCCGCAGGCGAATTCGAGTTCGGGGAGGGCGGCGGCGAGGGCGAGTTGGGCGGCTAGGCCGACGCTGGTTTCCAGGGCGGAGGAGACCACACACGGCAGTCCGGCGGCCTCGGCGACCTGGAGTGCGCGGCCGACACCGCCCAGCGGGGTGCATTTGAGGACCGCGATATCTGCGGCTCCCGCTACCGCGACGCGCAGGGGATCCTCGGCGCGGCGGATGGATTCATCGGCGGCGATTCGGACATCGACACGGCGACGCACTGCGGCCAGTTCCTCGATAGTGCGGCACGGTTGCTCGACGTACTCCAAACCGCCGGCGGCACGGTCGATCTGCTCGATATGCGTGACGGCCGTCTCGACATCCCAGACCGCATTGGCATCCACCCGAACCGAGCCATCGGGCCCCAGCGCATCCCGGACCGCCTCGACCCGCGCCAGATCCTCACTCAGCGAATCAGCGTGATCGGCGATCTTCACCTTCGCGGTGCGGCATCCGGACCCGGCCACGATCGCATGCGCCCGCTCCGGATCGACCGCGGGCACTGTGCAATTGATCGGAATCCGTTCCCGCACCGGCTCCGGCCAACCAACTGTCACCTGTTCCACCGCGGTCGCCAACCACCCGGCGGCCTCCCGATCGTCGTACTCGGGAAACGGACAGAACTCGCCCCACCCGAGCGGTCCCCTGATCAACATTCCCTCGCGCACCGTGATGCCGCGGAACCGGGTCCGCATCGGAATGGCGTAGACGAAGGTTTCGGTCATCACCGTGCAGCCTAGCGAGCCCGGTGCCCCCGCCCGCTGTGCGCTTGCTGCGGCTGGCAGGGCTGCGCGGATTGGCGAATCATTCGCGCACTGGGTTGGACCGCCGCCGGATTCTTGTCGGGTGCGCTTGCTGCGGCTGGCAGGGCTGCGCGGATTGGCGAATCATTCGCGCACTGGGTTGGACCGCCGCCGGATTCTCGTCGGGTGCGCCTGCTGCGGCTGGCAGGGCCGCGGGGATCGGCGAATTGTTCGCGCGGAGTTGGGCTGCTGCGCCGCTGGCTTCTCGTCGGCCGCGTTCAGTGCCCCTGCTGCCGCTGTGGACGGCGCACTGGTGCGGGTGGTTGTTGCTGGAGCGGAGTGGCACCGGATGTGCGAGTCCGATCCAACGGTCATGCTGGGGTATGGGGTCGAGTCGATTCGAGCTCCGGTTGGCGAATGCGGTTCGGGCGGCGCTCGGGTCGGTGTTCGCGGTCGGGTTCGGATGGGTGGTGGCATCTTCCGTTCCGCTATATGAATTTCTCGGGCGTGATGCCGATCCCGATGGGGGTGTGCGCTATCTGGCGGTCGCGTATTGCGTTGCGTGGGTCGGGATTGCCCTTTCCGTGGTCGCGGTGGGCATCATGGTTGTGGAGAAGATCCGTTACCGACGCCGCATCGCATGGACGCCATTGGTGGCGGTGCCATTGATTGCCGAGTCGTGGTTGCTCGGCTTTTTGATCGCGGTCGTGCTGGTTTCGATCTGAGCCCGCGGCACCGATGCGGGATCGGTGCCGCGGTGCTCGGTGACTCAGAGCCGTTCGATAATGGTGGCGTTGGCCAAACCGCCTGCCTCACACATGGTTTGCAGACCGTAGCGCGCACCGCGCTCCTGCATGGCGTGCACCAGCGTGGTCATCAGCCGCGCGCCGGAAGCGCCGAGCGGATGTCCGATGGCGATGGCGCCGCCGTTCACGTTGACCTTCGACATGTCCGCACCGGTGTCGTGCGCCCAGGCCAGTACCACCGGCGAGAAGGCCTCGTTGATCTCGACCAGATCGATATCCGACAGCTGAAGTCCGGCGCGCTGCAACACCTTCTGCGTCGCCGGAATGACGGCGGTCAGCATGAGCAGCGGATCGTCACCGGCCACCGCGAAGCTGTGCAGCCGGGCCAGCGGCTTCAGTCCGAGCTCCTCGGCGCGTTCGCTGGTCATGATCAGCACCGCGGCGCTGCCGTCGCTGACCTGGCTCGCGGTCGCTGCGGTGATCTGCCAGCCGATTTGCGGGAAACGCGCGGCCATGGCCTCGTCGTAGTAGGCGGGACGCAGTTTGCCGAGGGTCTCCAGGGTGCTGCCGACCCGGATGCCCTCATCGGTTTCCAGTCCGGCGATGGGGGCGAGCTGACCGGCGAACGAGCCGTTCTTCGTTGCCAGCGCTGCCTTTTCGTGGCTGCCGAGGGCGAATTCGTCGAGCTGGTTGCGCGTCAGTCCCCAGCGGGCCGCGATCAGTTCGGCGCTGATGCCCTGGGATACCAGACCCTCCGGATAACGCTCGGCGAAGCCGACACCGGAGAAGTCGTCGGATCCGATCATGCTTGCGCCCATGGGAACTCGTCCCATCGACTCGACACCCGCCGCGACCACGATGTCGTACGCACCGGCGATCACGCCCTGTGCGGCGAAATGAATGGCCTGCTGGCTGCTGCCGCACTGGCGATCGACCGTCGTCGCCGGCACCGATTCCGGATAGCCCGCGGCCAGCGCCGCACGCCGGGTCATATTGGCGCCCTGTTCGCCGATCTGGGTGACAATGCCGCCGATCACATCGTCGATGAGCACCGGATCGATGCCGCTGCGGTCGACTACCGCGCGCAGGCTGTGTGCGAGCAGGTCCACCGCGTTGACATTGTGCAGTGCCCCGTTCGGCTTCCCCTTGCCGATCGGCGTGCGTACCGCTTCGACAATCACCGCGTCTCTCATAGTGGTTCCTTTCGAACCGTGAGCCGAACTCCTCCGCCTGGCTCTATTGGCTTATAGTCAGGTTAACGCCTGGGTATAGTCGACTCAAGCCAGAGTTCGCTATGATGTTCGTCATGGCAGCCGTGATGGAAGGACCGTTGGCAGATCTGAGCGCGTGGAAACCCACGGAATGCTCGATCGCGAAGGCGATGGACCTCATCGGCACCCGCTCGGCGATCCTGATCCTGCGCGAGGCCTACTACGGCACCACCCGCTTCGACGGTTTCGCCGCCCGGGTCGGCATCACCGATGCCGCGGCCTCCGGCCAGCTCCGCAAGCTCACCGAGGCGGGTCTGCTCGCCAAGCGGCCGTATCAGGAGGCGGGCAAGCGGACTCGCCACGAGTACGCGCTGACGGATATGGGTCGCGATCTACTGCCCGTGGTGCTCGCGCTCATGCAGTGGGGCGATGCGTACCTGCAGCCGGGACCCGCGCCGCTGCTGCTGGTCGAGGAATCCAGCGGTGCGCCGGTTCGGGTGGAGGTGCGCAGCGAAACGGGGCGCGAGATCGACCTCGAAGAACTCGGCGTCCGGCTCAACCCCGAATATTCGCGCGCCATCCGCTCGGCGAAGTAGTCCCCTCAGGCGGTGACCACCGCGTAGTTGATGTCCTCGGTGCCGAACTTGTTGTAGAGGTGAACCCACAGCAGCACAAGGGGTTCGGTGCTTCGTGCGGTCACGACGCCGCCCAGGTCGATGATCTGCTCATCGGACCAGCCGAAGGATTTCAGCAGCGCCGCCACCTCGGCCTTGGCCGACTGGTCGTCGCCGCTCAGAAAGACATTGTGCCGCCCTGGAATTCGGGACGGGTCTACCATGAGCTGGTTGTTCATGGTGTTGAGGGTCTTGACCACCCGCGCCTCCGGGAAGGCCTGCTGGATCGCCTCGGCGACGCTGCCCGCCTCGGGGGTGGCCAATTTCGGCGGGAATCCACCGGAGAAATCCAGTGCATTCGACACGTCCACCAGTACTTTCCCGCTCAGATTCGCCGCGCCCGCCGCAGTGAGCGCGGCCAGCGAGACGGTGCCGGAGGTCGCGTTGAACACCAGCTCGGCATCGGCCGCGGCGTCGGCGAAAGTGCCATGGCTGCCGCCGGTTTCGTTCGCCCACTCGGTTGCCGCCGCATTGTCGGCGGTTCTGGACCCGAGCGTCACCGCGTGTCCGAGTTCGACCAGCTTGCTCGCGAGCCTGCGTCCGACCTGCCCGGTACCGAGCACCGCTATTTTCAACGTCCACTCCTCACACAGATCCCCGTTCGAGCGTCGAGTTTATGAGTGCGGCATGGTCTTCGCGTGGCCTTCAGCCGTGGGCGAACGCCGATGGCATCGACTCGGCGCGGGCGGTGAATCCGCGCGCAGCGCCTAGACTCGCTCGAAAGTCCGAGGGGGAGATATGTCGTCCACATCGTCACGCCGATGGGGCTGTCTGCTGCCATTGGCTGCTGTGGTTCTGATGTTCGGGGGTTTCGCACTCTATCTGAAACTCGGGTCCATGTACGAGGATTCGCATCCGGCCGCAGCTGCCCCGCCCGACTTGTGCGCGGCGATCGGGACCAGCCTTTTCGAGCGTTCGGTGCCGGATGGCGTGCCCGAGCCCAATGCGAGCTACTCGTCGGGTTCCGATGCGGCTTGCCAGTACTACACGGCCAAAAGCCGTCCGATCGGCTCCGATATGTATGGCTTCCTAGGGGTGCGGCTGCTGCGCTATGGCCAGGTCGGCTGGGACTCGGGTGTCGACCGTGCCGCCGAAGCACTCGTCTCATCCTGTGCGAACAGCGCGCTCGCCGGTCAATTCCACGCTGCGAGCGGTCTCGGGGACGCGGCCTGCGCTGCCTTTAACGACGAGGGCAAGGACGGCACCGCATACGGTTCGGCCGTAGTCCGCCGTGGTGCGGACCTGCTCTGGTTGGACTACTACACACACCCAGGCACCGCCACACAAGCCCAGCAGGCGGTCACCGAGGTTACGCTCGCAGCCCTGGCAGGAGTTCATTGACCGGACCGTTGAATGGCCGGAATCGTCTCTGCGCGTGCACCTTCGCTGGTATCCGGTAGGAAGTTTCGGATTGGCGAAAGTGCACGCGCAGCGGTCTCAGGACAGGCGGCGACCGTCGACGGCGGAGAAGAAGTAGGTGTGTTCCGGTGTTGGTGTCAACTGCACCCGGGTGCCCTTCTCCGGCGGGTTGCGCCAATCCGCCCGCGCCACAATGGTTTCGCTCGCGCCGTTGGTCGCGCCCTCGGCAACCGTGCGGCCGTAGATGTAGGCGTCCGAGCCCAGCTCCTCGACGACGTCGACTTCCATCTGGATGCCCGACTTGTCCACCGCCCCACCGATTTCCAGATGCTCGGGCCGTACGCCGACCACTACCGAACCCTCTGCGGCATCCGCGACCGACCGCGGCACCGCCAGCTCGGCGCCGCCGACCTTCACCGCGCCGTCGGCGACCGGCAGCGTGAACAGATTCATCGCGGGCGAACCCATGAATCCGGCGACGAACACATTCGCCGGATCCCGGTACAGATCGCGCGGCGTCGCGCACTGCTGCAGCAGTCCGTCCTTGAGCACGGCGACCCGATCGCCCATGGTCATCGCCTCGACCTGGTCGTGCGTGACGTAGACGGTGGTGGTGCCGAGGCGACGCTGCAGCTGGGCGATCTGCGTGCGGGTCTGCACACGCAGCTTGGCGTCCAAGTTCGACAGCGGCTCGTCCATCAGGAATACCTGCGGCTGGCGCACGATCGCCCGGCCCATCGCGACGCGCTGACGCTGACCGCCGGACAGCGCCTTCGGCTTGCGGTCCAGATACGGCTCGAGGTCGAGCAGTTTGGCCGCCTCCAGCACCCGGCGCTCCTTCTCCGCCTTGGCGACCTTGGCGAGCTTGAGCGCGAAGCCCATATTCTCCGCGACGGTCATATGCGGGTAGAGCGCGTAGTTCTGGAACACCATGGCGATATCGCGTTCCTTGGGCTCGGCATGGGTGACGTCGTTGTCGCCGATCAGAATGCGCCCGTCGTCGACATCCTCGAGTCCGGCGAGCATCCGCAGCGAGGTCGACTTACCGCAGCCGGACGGGCCGACCAGCACGAGGAATTCCCCGTCGGCGATCTCCAGATTCAGCTTGTCGACGGCGGCTTTGGACGAGCCGGGGTAGAGCCGGGTCGCGCTATCGAAGGTCACGGTGGCCATGACAAATCACATCCCATCACCGGCAGGAACGTGCCGGACGATCCGAGTAAGGGTTGACCGGCGATATTACTGGATGTGCTCGATTCGCACACGATGCGCTCGAGTTCGCGCGCACGCCGAGCTGAATATCGGATCGGCGCGGTTGGCCACCACATGCGGCGGCGAGGACTGCCGGATGTGGCACGAGTTCGTCGCCATCTGTTGCCACCGGCACTTCCGTTCCCGTGCCGAGCACCGCACCGGCCGGTACGTCTGCTCCGAAACTCGCTGCCACGCAGGATGCTTCGGCTCCCGAGCCTGCGGCGAGCGGCCAGTTCCCGCCGGGCAACTGGGCCGGAGCAACCAGGGCTGGGAAATGCAGAACCGACGGTGTGCGCGCAACTCCTAGCATCAATCTGTGAAATTTGGAATGCTCTCCGCCATAGGTGCTCTCACCCTCGCTGCGGTGTCCGTGGCAGCTCCCTCCGCGTCCGCCTTTCCTACGGGCTCAGCCGGGAATGGGGACGGCCGAGAAGTGGTGATCGTCGACGGCACTCTGGAGCTGAGCAACTTGGACTCGTGCTGGGCTAGTGGCTTCGCGCGCGACATTCGCTTCGAGAATCGCAGCACCCGCAATTTCCTGGTGTATGCATCCAAAGACTGCACGGGTGAACCCACTGCGACCGTGACTCCGGGTGGATCCGCGACGTATTACGGCTGGTCGGCCACAGCGGCCCAATAGCTTGCGTCGACCGGGGACCCCGGTAATAGCTGCGCTGAAGATCGTGACGCCGGTAGCCTCGATCGGGGAACCAGACGAGCGACGAGGAGCAGGCTCATGACGCGACCGGTTCGAATCGGTGTACAGCTACAGCCCCAGCACGCCTCCGACTACGGACTCCTGCGCGACGCCGTGCTGCGCGCGGAGGATGCGGGCGTCGATATCGCCTTCAACTGGGATCACTTCTATCCGCTGACCGGCGACCACAACGGCGCGCATTTCGAATGCTGGACCATGCTCGGCGCCTGGGCCGAACAGACCGAACGGATCGAGATCGGCGCGCTGGTCACCGGCGGCGGTTACCGCAATCCCGATCTGCTCGCCGATATGGCGCGCACGGTGGACCACATCAGCAATGGCCGGCTCATTCTCGGCATCGGCGCGGGGTGGTTCCAGAAGGACTACGACGAGTACGGCTACGAATTCGGTACGCCGGGAACCAGGCTCGCGCTACTGAAGGCGAATATGGCCCGGCTCACCGCCCGGCTCGCGAAGCTGAATCCGCAGCCGACCCGAGATATCCCGATCCTGATCGGCGGCGGCGGCGAGAAGAAGACGCTGCGGCTGGTCGCGCAGTACGCCGATATATGGCACACCTTCGCCGACCTCGACGCCATCGCGCACAAGAACAAGGTCCTCACCGACCACTGCGCGGACGTCGGCACCGATCAGGCGAAGATCGAGCGCTCGGTGCAATGGCCGGGTGCGGAACGGGCGGCGACATTCGTCGACGCCGGGGTGAATCTGTTCACCATCGGTGTGAGCGGGCCGAAGTTCGACCTGAGTGAGGTCGAGCGGGCCGTCCGTTGGCGTGACGAAGTGAATCCGGAGCCGGTCAGGGGTCTGGCCTAGCCCTGGGCCGCACCGCCGGTCGGAGATGGGGTTCGAATCACCGTGATTCGAATTCCGGGATCGGGCCATGGTGCCGCATCCGTGCACGCCCGGCGGCCGTAGGCCTTGACGGCGAGGTGTAGCCGACCGCACGCGCCACGGGGTAGCTGCCTGTAAGCCCTGAATCGGACGTTAGGGTTCCTCACCATGGCTGGTCTGCCCGCTGTGCGGTCTCGTGCGTTGATCGCCGTGCTATTGCTTGCCGTCGGCCTCGCCGCCACGGCCTGCGGTTCCGGCGACGATTCCTCCGGTCGAGACCAATGCAGCCCGCCCGGACTCAGCGCGGCATCGGCCGCACCGACGAACCTCGGCTCGGCGGCCGCGGCGGGTGCGGACAAATACACCACCGCGAGCACGTTGCCGGTGTCGGCGATCGATACCAGCAAGCTGCGTTTGATCACGCCGGGCAAGCTCACGGTGGGGACGCTCTCGGATGCGCCGCCGAGCATCTGCTTGAACTCGGCGGGCTCGTTCACCGGCTTCGACAATGAGCTGCTGCGGGCGATCGGTGCGAAACTCGGCCTCCAGGTGGAGTTCTCGGGCACTGAATTCGCACCGCTGCTCTCGCAGGTTTCCGGCGGTCGCTTCGATATCGGTTCGTCGAATATCACCACCACCGCGGAGCGACGCGAACGCGTCGGATTCACCAACGGCTACGACTTCGGCTACTTCTCCCTCGTTGTCCCCAACGGCAGTGCCGTCAAGGGCTTTTCGGATCTGGGGCGCGGTAACCGGATCGCCGTCGTGCAGGGCACGGTGCAGGACGATTACGTGGTCAACCAGCTGCATCTGGATCCGGTGAAGTTCCCGGATTACGCCACCGCGTACGCGAATCTGAAGTCTGGTCAGGTCGATGCCTGGGTCGCGCCGTCGGCGCAGGCCGAGGGGCAGGTGAAGTCGGGTGATGGAACCACGATCATCCAGAACACCTTCAGCCTGGACAATTTCGTCGGCTACGCGGTCGCCAAGAACAACCAGCCGCTGATCGATGCGCTGAACAGCGGTCTCGATGCCGTGATCGCCGATGGCACCTACGCCAAGCTCTACGCCGACTGGGTGCCGAGGCAGTTACCGCCCGGTTGGAAGCCCGGCTCGAAAGCCGCACCGGCGCCGCAACTTCCGGACTTCGCCGCCATCGCCGCGGAGAAGAAGACCACCGACAGCGGACAGACCGCGCCGAAATCGACATTGCAGCAGTTGCGGGAGACGTTCTTCGACTGGTCGCTGTACCGCAAGGCTTTTCCCGATCTGTTCAAGACCGGTCTGCCGAATACCCTGATCCTGGCGCTGGTCTCGGGTGTGCTCGGTACCATCCTCGGCATGCTGCTCGCGGTCGCGGGCATCTCCCGGACGCGCTGGTTGCGCTGGCCCGCAAGGATCTACACCGATATCTTCCGCGGCCTGCCCGCCGTCGTGATCATCCTGATCATCGGACTCGGCATCGGCCCGGTCGTGCGCAATATCACCGGCAACAACCCGTACTGGCTCGGTGCGATCGCGCTGGCATTGCTGGCCTCGGCCTATATCGGTGAAATCTTCCGCTCCGGCATCCAATCCGTGGAGGCGGGTCAGCTGGAGGCCGCGCGTGCCATCGGCTTCGGCTACCGCCAGGCCATGACGCTGGTGGTGATTCCCCAGGGTGTGCGCCGGGTGCTGCCCGCGCTGATGAACCAATTCATCGCGCTGATCAAGGATTCCTCGCTGATCTACTTCCTCGGACTGCTCGCGACCCAGCGCGAACTGTTCGCGGTCGGGCGAGATCTCAACGCGCAGACCGGAAACCTCTCCCCGCTGGTCGCCGCCGGTCTGGTCTACCTGCTGCTGACCATCCCGCTGACGCACCTGGTGAACTACATCGACCACCGGATGCGCACCGGCCGGCCCGACCAGCCCATCGACCAGGTCGAGGCGGCCACGATCACGGAAGGGCGCGGGTAATGAGCTCCTCTCTCACCGGAACCGGTCTGCATCTGACGCTGGGCCACAACCATGTGCTGCGCGGCGTCGACATCCATGTCGACGCGGGTAAGACCACCACCGTCATCGGGCCGTCCGGCTCGGGCAAGTCGACACTGCTGCGGGTGCTGAACCGCCTGCACGAACCCGATCAGGGTGATGTGCTGCTGGACGGCAAGTCGGTGCTCACCGAGGATCCGGATAAGCTGCGCCAGCGCATCGGCATGGTGTTCCAGCACTTCAACCTGTTCCCGCACAAGACGGTCGCGGAGAATGTGGCGCTCGGGCCGCGCAAGCTGCGCGGGCTGTCCAAGGATGCCGCTCGCGCGCTGGCCGTCGAGCAGCTCGAGGTGGTCGGGCTGGCCGAGAAGGCCGATTCGCGGCCGGCGAATCTGTCCGGTGGGCAGCAGCAGCGGGTGGCGATCGCCCGTGCGCTGGCCATGCAGCCGGAGATCATGTTCTTCGACGAAGCCACCTCGGCGCTGGATCCGGAGTTGGTGAAGGGCATTCTCGCGCTGATGGCCGATCTGGCTACCCAGGGGATGTCGATGATCGTGGTGACCCACGAAATGGGTTTCGCGCGCAGCGTCTCCGACAGCGTGCTGTTCATGGACGCTGGTCAGGTAGTCGAAACCGGCACCCCCGACGCTCTGTTCGACAGCCCGCAGACCCCGCGACTGCAGCGCTTCCTCTCCCAGGTTTTGTGACCCGCAGCACACATCTAGTAAACTCGATAGATGCGCACCTGTTAATGTGTTGCCGCGCTCGGCGCCACATATCCAGCAATGGGAACGAGGAGGTCCGATGACCACAGCGCATCACGAGCACACCGACCACCAGCACGTCCACGGGCCCGGCTGCGGCCACGCCGAAGTCCCGCACGGCGACCACACCGACTACGCCCACGGCGGCCACCTGCACCGCGAACACAACGGCCACTGGGACGAATGCGAACCCGCCGGCCACACCGAACACACCGGCCACGACCACGGCCCCGATTGCGGCCATGAAGCCGTCCAGCACGGCGACCACGTCGACTACCTCCACGACGGCCACCACCACGCCGCGCACAACGGCCACTACGACGACCACTGAGCTCGCTGCCCGACTCGGCCGCAGCTCGGCAATCGGAAATCGACTCGCCGCGCCACTCGGATTCGAGTAGAGATGACGGGATGGGGATTGGCGATCCACTGGTTCGGCTGCTGACGCCCGACGACTGGGCGGCCTTTCGGAGCATTCGGCTGCGCGCCCTGGCCGATGCGCCGCATGCATTCTGCTCGACGCTGGAGCAAGCGCGCAGTAGGTCAGATCAGGATTGGTCGGACCTACTGACGCAGCGGGCGCAGTTCGTGGCGAGCGTCGACGGCATCGACGTCGGGACGGCTGCCGGGCTGGATGATCCCGAACGGCCTGGGGCGCACCTGATTTCGATGTGGGTTGCGGAAAAGTGCCGTGGGACCGGGATTTCGGATCGTCTCGTGCGATCGGTGGTCGACTGGGCGGTCGATATGGGGCATCGCAAGGTGTGGTTGGAGGTCGCCGCGGGCAACGCGGCGGCCGAGCGGTTGTATCTGCGGCACGGGTTCGTGCGAACCGGGGTGCGGGGGACGATCGCGCCCGACGATCCGAGACCGGAATTCGAGATGCTCTTGAACCTGTGAACCGCGCACGCTGACCGCATACGTATACGTCGGCGAAAAGTACTTATGGATGACTGATTCGGCACCCATGGCTCTGCTCATAACGTAGTTCCTGTCAGCGAAACCGCAGATCAGAAGCCTTGGAGGCCATCATGAACGAGCTCATCGCGCAGTACCTGGAAGTCTGGAACACCACCGACGCCGCCGCCCGCAAGGCCGGAATCGAGGCCGTGTTCACCCCCGAGGCCGGTTACATCGACCCGCTGGCCGCGGTCGCCGGACACGACCAACTGGATGCGGCCATCGCCGGTGTCCAGGCCCAGTTCCCGGGGTGGGTATTCACCCTCGCCGGACCGGTCGACGCTCACCACAACCAGGTGCGCTTCACCTGGGAACTCGGCCCCGTCGATGCCCCCGCCGTGGTTGTCGGCTTCGATGTCGCGGTCATCGAGGACGGACGTATCGCGAACGTCTACGGCTTCCTCGACAAAGTTCCCGCCACAGCCTGATCCGAACTCGTTATCCCAGAAGGAAATACCAGTCATGACCACCACCGCCCCCACCTACTTGTCCACCCTGCTCACCCCCGGCCAGAACCTGCTGCGCACCTCGCTGCGCCTGGACTCGGTCGTCACCACCGTCAACGGCCTTGCCTACCTGGCACTTTCGGGTCCGCTGGAATCCCTGCTCGGCCTGGACAGCAAGATCGGCATCCCGATCGGAATCTTCCTGGCCCTCTACGGCATCGGTGTCGCCCTGGTCGGCATGACCAAGACCATCAATACCAGGGCCGCCGCCGTGGTCGCCGCGGGTAATGCCGCCTGGGTCGTGGTGAGCCTGGCCGCCCTCGTCGAGGGTGCACTCGAGCTGAACCTGGTCGGCTCGATCTGGACCGTCATGCAGGCAGCCACCGTCGGCGGTTTCGCGGCCCTGCAGTACCTCGGCATCCGCAAGGCCCGCTGAATATTGGATCCGATCGACCAACCCCGCAAAACGCGGCATCGGCAGCGCTTACCCACCCCGCCGGCTCGCCGGCTGCCGTCCCCACTGTCCGATGCCGCGTTCGGCGTTTGCGGTCGGTGCCTGCCTCTAGAGTCGAGGCCGTGCTCGAGGCAACCAAGATCCCGACCGAATTCGGCACCTTCGACGCCCTGGCCAGCGGTGAACCAGGTGGGCGCGAAGTTCTGCTGTTGCACGGTTTTCCGGAGTCGGCCATCGCATGGGAGTTCCAGCTGACCGCCCTCGGTGGCGGCGGCTGCCATGTCATCGCGCCCGATCAGCGCGGTTATTCGTCAGGGGTGCGTCCCGACAAGGTCGCCGATTATCGCGTCGAGGAGTTGGTCGCCGATGTCATCGCCATCACCGACCAATTGGGTTGGCAGCGTTTCGATCTCATCGGACACGACTTGGGCGCGCACGTCGCCTGGGCAGTAGCGGCCGACCACCCGGCACGAATCCGAACCCTGACCGCCGTTTCGCAACCGCACCCCGCCGCGTTCTTGCAGGCCATGACCGCAGACGAAGACCAGGCCCAGCGAGCCCAGCACTTCGCCTACTTCCGCCAGCCCCGGACCCCCGAGCGCGCGCTTCTCGCCGACGATGCCGCAGCCCTCCGCAAGATCTTCGAATGGAAGATTCCCGAGGAACGCATCGACGACTACATCCACCGCCTCACCCGTCCCGATGCCCTCACCGCTGCCCTCAACTGGTACCGAGCCTTCCCGCTCGCCGGTCCGACCGCCCCGATCACCGTCCCGACCCTCTACGTCTGGGGCACCGAAGACCCCACCATCGGCTCCACCGCCGCCCTTGCCACCGCCAGCCACGTCACCGCCCCCTACCGCTTCGAAATGCTCGAGGACACCACACACTGGATCCCCGAAGAAGCCCCCGAATCCCTCACCCGCCTCATCATGGAACACCTCCTCGCCCATCGGACGTAGTCGCTCAGGTGCGGACGGTGGCGAAGGCGGACCAGAGCAGGGGGGAGTGTTCGATGGCGTGGGTGGTGCGCCAGGCGGTCAGGCGGGATCGTTGCCAGGTGGCGAGGGCGGTTACCGGGTCCGGGTGTTCGTGGGCGGCGTCGATGGCACAGATGGCGTCTTGCAGGGGGTGGGCTTCGGGGGGTGCGCCGGCGAGGCGTTGGAAGGCGAAGTCGGTGGGGAGCGGCCAGCGGCTGGCGGTGACCAGTTCGGCGCCGCCGTTGATCATGGCGGCGACCAGGCCGAGGGCCTCGCTGAAGCGCATATCGCCGCCGCTTTCGCAGGCGATCAGGGCGACTCGGCTCGGAATGGGCCAGAGTTGTGGTCCGGCAACGGGTTCGGTGGTCAGGGTGTGGGTGCCGAGCAGTAGGTCCTTGGCCGAGAGCGGGCGGTGCGCTCGGACGGGGGTGGCGAAGCCGATGGATTCGGCGTCGCAGGCGAGGTGTAGTTCGGAGGCTTCGCTCTGGCCGGATTCGGGGGCTGCGGCGGTTACGTGGCCCACATAGGTCAGGCGGCTGGCACCGCCGCGTAGCGCTTCGCTCAACCAGCCGCGATCGATATCCGTGCGGCGGAACGCGTCGATCGGATCGTCGACCGCGGGCAGTAGTCGGCCCGCGGCCGAATATTCGGCAACCCGTTGGGCGAGTGGGGCTTTGGAGTCCATGCGGCCGAGGACGGAGCCGAGCGCGGAATCGGCGCGAAAGCCCGGTACGCGCGGGTCGAGTACGGCCACCACCGGCAATGCGCCGGTCTCGGACCAGGTGCGCGCCGTGCGGTCCGGACCGTGCACAATGCTGGCGGGAGCGAGCAGACTGATATCGGCGATATCCACCAGGCGCAGTTCCGGGCTGGGAGCGATGATCTCCCACGGAATCTGAGCCACCCGGGGCGAGGGTTGCAGTCGAATATGTGGACGCACACCGCGCACCTGCAGGTCATACAACTGAGCTGCCAGGCCATAGGGCAGCAGTGCGCGGGAAAGTGACTGTGCGACAGGATATTCCGTGTCATACGAGGCGAAAGCGCCAGTGGTCATGGCACGTTCGAGCCCGTCGGGCATCGCCGGATTCGGCAGCGCTTGCGCGAACTGCTGCACGGCATCGGTGATCGCATCCCCGGGCAGCATGCTCGCACCCTGGGCGTATTCGTTGCGCGACCAGCGCCACGACATGTACAGATCGTCCGCATCCGCCATCCGCACAATGACGGTCGGCTGTTCCGTGACGGTCATGCGGGCAGCACCCGGCTGTCCCGCACCGGATGCCCGTACCGCAGCTCGGCGGCCTCGATATATCCGGCCAATGCGATATGTCCGTCCGGTGCGACGGCCACCCGCGGCGGTGGCACCACCGGCAGTCCGGCGCTCGCCGCGACCGAGGCCAGCGCCGTGCCCAACTGCGGTGCCGACCCACTCTGCGGCCCGGTCCCGACCTGTACCGTGGGTTGTGCCGGTTCAGCTGGTGGATCGAATAGTTCGAGCGGCAGCCGCGGTGGCGCGCCGACTGTCGATCTGGCGATATCCAATGTCGTACCCGCGCACTGTGTTTCGATGAGGTCCACGATCAGCGGACCATTGCCGGACAGATAGGCGAACCGGAAAGCCATCCGCATTGCCGGATCGGCGATCTGGCGGTTCCATTTCTCGCGTTGATTGCCATTGGGCAGGGTGTAGCGCACGGCATCGATGGCCAGCGCAGACGGCACCGCGAGACCGATTGCCCGCCCCAATAACTCGGCATCCGGGGATTCGGCCGCCTCGATGACCGACTCCAACAGCGCCGCGTGCCAGAAATCGATTTGGGCACAGTGCAATCCGAGACCGCGCTCGGCATACGCGGCGAAGGCCTCGCCGATGAGGGTCTCGCCCTCGCCGTATTGTCCGTTCGAATACGCCACGGTCGCCAGGCGCACTCGCACATCGGCGGCATCGAGCACCGCACCGGATTCTCGAAAATAGTCGAGGCCGCGGCGATAGAGCTGATGCGCCGCATCGGTATCGCCACGGCCCTCGGCGAGAAACCCCAGGGTCTTGAGGCCGACGCCCGCGCGATATCCGAGTTCGGCGCGCTCGAAATACTCCTGGCTGGACCGCAGCGGCGGTTCCGCCTCGTCGAACCGATCCAACCTGACGTACATGACGGCCAGATTCTGTTCCGTCTCGGCGACGGCATTGCGATCGCCGGCGGCATCGAAGGCCGCCAGCGCCTGGCCCATGAAGTCGACGGCGAGTTCGCGCCGTCCGGTCTCGAAGTAGATTCCGCCGAGCGTCGAGAGCGGATGTCCGGCCAGGTGCGGCGCGAAACGCACCGCCGCATCCAATGATTCGGTGGCGAGTTCGATGGCGTAGGCCCAGCTCTGGCGATGGAATGCCACCGCGGTCAGCGATAGCAGACAGGCCACCCGCTGCATGCTCTCGTCATTGTGTTCGGTGAGCAGTGCGCGTGCCTGCTCCAGCGCCTCCTGCGCACCATCGAGATCGCCGACGTGCTGCAACGCCTGGGAGAGGTTGATCAGTGCGGCGGGCCGCTTTTCGATCGCGTCCGCGGGCATCTCCGCGAGCGCTTCGCGGAACATGACGATCGCCCCGGCATGATCGCCGAGTTCATCGGACATACTCGCGGCATTGACCAGCGCGCTGACCCGCAGGCCATCCGCGCTGGTTCTTGCGATCTCCTCGAACAGCCGCCTGGCCTCGGCTACATCGCCCCGCTGATAGGCGGCCGCTCCTTCGGCAAGTCGCTCGCGACCGTCATCCACAGGCATCAGAAGTCCGAATCCGATGCGGCGGCGACAATTTCGGCAAGAAGAGGTGCATCGACCGCATCATCCGCGGCGGTAGCCCGACGCAGCCGTGCGGCCGCGAGCTCACGAATCTGTCGCCGGACCTCGGGACCACCCAGCTCGGATGCGCCGGGCGCGCCGACACCGGGTACGTAGACATCCACCGTCGAAACGGAATCCGACGGCGTGGTGGCCGCGCCGGTCCAAAGATCGCCGACCAGATCCAGCTCGGCCTCGGCGGTGCCGACCGGTGTGGTGATGAGGGCGCGCGGGTGCAGGTATGCCGGTGCGTCCGAGCGCAATTGGGGCGCGGCTACCGCGGTGACGCGGACCGTCGTAGTGCCCGAACTCCGGGTCGATTCCCAGGACACGGCCCGTTCGGACGCGTCGATGAGGCCGGGCGGGCATCGCCGCCAATCCCATCCGCCCGTGCCGTGACCGAGCGACAGCGCCCCGGCCGGACGATCGGCCCCGCCACCAGCGGCGAGCGCATAATCCGCTGCACGAGTCGGTATTTCGACAGAAAGAGGCAACTCATCGTCTGCGCCTGGCTCGTCATCACCGAGGAGCGGTTCGCACTGCGTGCGCAGTGTCGCTATCTCCTGGTCCAGCAGCAGATCGTCGAGCGCAGTGATGCCATCGATCGTCGATGCCGGCCACCAGCGCGCGGCCCAATACGCGAACCCGAGCCGCCAGGCAGCGGCCACCAGATTCGGCACCGCGGGGTCGGCTACGTCGGTGAATTCGGTGCCACCGCTCTCGGTGTCGGCGATGGCAACGGCAATCCGCTCACCGTATACCGCCCACAACCAGTCCTGAGCGAGCTCGACATCATCGATCACTGCCGCTGGAATCGTCTGTCCGGCAAGCAGACTCCACGACAGATGACCGCCGACCACCTCCAGCGCCATCGCATCGATCGCCGCGGCACCGTCCAATACCGTCGGCGCTCCGTCAGGCGCGATGATCCAGATTCCGTCCCTGGCCGGTTCGATCCGCACGATCCCGCTCATCAGCTCGCCCTCGATTCCGCCGGATCCGACTCGGTGACCAGGGAACTTACACTCAGCGCCTGTTTGACCCGCATCCGATGGTCCAGCATGACCGAGCGCGCCACACCGTCGAGCAGATCCCACAGCTCGTCCGGCTGGTAGACGCCGAACTCCCGGACATCGCGTCCGTGCAGGCGAACCCACAGCCGCCGCAAATATGGCCGCCACGGTGTGCGTAGCTCGGTCGCGATGGCCGCCAGTGGGCCGCTCGGCATTTCGATATCGGTGCGCACCGCGAGCCGCCGGGCCTGCAGGACATATGCCTCCCGCTGCCAGCGGCTATTGATCACACGATGCGCCGCGGTTTCGGCCGCTGCCGACTCCGCGCTATGCAATGCGATCGGCCGCAACCCGAGCGCGAGCGCGGCCCCAGCCGTCGCCGCGACCCGTAGTGATTCATCCAAAAGCGCCCAGGGCGAACAACTTCGGGCGATCTCGGTGGTCACCAATTCCGGAATGGGCGGCAGTTCGGCCCGTTCGCTCGACGCTTGCAGCACAGTGAATACGCGCTCGTAGATGGTGCGATCGAATGGCAGCCCGAGACTGGCCTTCGAGGCCGACGAACCGAGCGCAGGTGGCTGCGGAATCGGCACCGCGGTCAGCCCCAGCCGATGTGCCGTCGGCTCGAAGCTGTTGTCCCATAGTCGGATGCCGCCGTGCGTCCCGGCATGGGCGGCGACGAGCTGATCGAAAGTCCGCTGCCCGTCGGCGCTCCGGCTGTCACGCGCCGCGGCCGCATCGAGTAGCGCCGCGAACAGTTCGGCGTGCTCTCCGGTCGGACCGCCCACCGGACGTCGTCCCCACGCGATATCGATCAATGAGCCGAGTTCGGTAGTCCGCGCACCCGCGGTGATGTACTCCTTGAGCGCCTGTGTGGTGCGCCCCGCCGCGAATTCGTGGACGTCGCGCAGTGTCGCCTCGGCACTCGCCCGGTCTCGGTCCGGATCCGGCATACCCGATGTGGTGGCGAGTTCGAAGGCGCGCTGGAAATACAGATCCTGCGGATTGCCCTCGGTGATCCGCAGCGCCCGCCGGACCTGTTTGAGCAGGGAAAACCAGGCCGCAGTCGCGCGCAGCACGTCTGCGGCGGCATGGATTCGAGTGGCGAGCAGGACAGCGCCGTCGGCGGTAAGGGTCGGGCCCGCGCACAGCGGATTCTGCACGGGGCGGATGACCAGTGGATCCAGGATGAGCTTCACGGTCCGCCGCAGCGGCCCGCCGTGGGGTCCACTCAGCGGTTCGACGCCCTCGAGTCGGCGCCAAACCTCGTCCAGCACCATCGCGCGCGGCCGTCGCATTCGACCAGGTTAACGGAACTTCCTCCGTTTCAGACTCCGAAAAACCTGGGATCGGTAGGGCGCGTTCGATTCCTACCTTTCTCGTATCGGCCCAACACCGGAGCCGAACGAAGCAAAAGGAACAGATCATGAACACCAAGCCGGTCCGCATCTCCGCCGCCGCCCTCGCCGCCTCGGCCGCCGCCTTCGCCCTCTTCGTCACCGGATGCAGCGACGACTCGGGCAGCTCGCCGACCACCTCGGCCAAGCCGGGCACCTCGGCCGCCCCGGCGCCGGCGTCGGGCAAGTCGACCGCATCGGTCGACGGCAAGGCGCTCGACGGCAAGTTCGATACCACCTGCGCCAAGCAGGGCGGCACCCTCGCCCTCGCGCTCAGCGACACCAACAACGCCACCTACGGCACCCTGAGCGTGAGCGCCTCCATCACCGGCACCGACAACGTCCAGGCGGTCGCGGTTGCGGGCAGCAAGGGCGGCGCCAACGGCCTGCCCTACGCCCTCGGCTTCGGCAACGGCATGCCCGGCGGTTCGGCCAAGGTCGTCAAGGACGGCAACACTTACAAGGTCACCGGTGAGGGCGTCGGGGCGCCCGACCTCACCAATCCGACCGCAAGCCCGAAGAGCTCGAAATTCGACATCACCTTCGCCTGCTCCACCGTGGTCGGCGGCTGACCCGCACCATGACAATTCCGCTCACAGCTCCGCCTGGCTGACGCTCGGCTCCCGCCGTGCGCGGAGGCGCGCTGCGTCTTCAGTTCGCTCGCTGGCCCTCGCTCACGCCCCTTGACATGAGGGGCGTGAGCGGGCACAAACCACTTCATACACAGGAAAAACCATGAAAATCATCGCCCGCTCGCTCGCCGCCGCCTTCTTCGTCCTCTCGATCGGCTACTACCTCTGGCACGGCCTCACCTACACCAGCTACGGCCCCTTCGACGACGGCACGCTCGCCTGGGTCGGACCGCAGATGGCGCTGCCGATCATCGCCCTGACCATCGTCCCGATGGTCTTCGCCTTCACCGGCGAGGGCATCGGGGAGGGCATCATGGCGGCCTTCACCGGCAACAACAACAGCTCGGCCTTCCGTGATGGTCTGGTCGGCATCGGCACCATCAAGTCCTTCCGCCAGACCGGGCTGACCGTCAATGATCAGCCGCAGATCCGCATCGACTTCAGCGTCGAGGGCGTCGACGGCAAGATCTTCCACTCGCACGCCAAAATGATCGTTCCGCTCACCGAGCTCGCCCTACTCCAGCCCGGTGTCGTGCTGCCGGTGCGCTATCTGCCCGATCGCACCGACAAGGTCGAGGTCGACCGCTCCGGCGATATGTCGGCAGCCCAGCGCGCCATGAACGAATCCATGATTCGAAAGGGCTTCACCACCAAGGCCAAACTCGATATCGCCGAGCGCGGCATTACCGCTCAGGCCGTCGTGCAATCGCTTGCGGTGCCCGGCGAAATTCGCAACGGGTATTCCAAGATCGAGCTCGGCCTGGTCGTGACCCGGCCCGACGGAACGACTTTCACCGCGAGTGTGGACAAGTTCC
This sequence comes from Nocardia sp. NPDC102475, assembly GCF_055584605.1. Classification (NCBI taxonomy): domain Bacteria; kingdom Bacillati; phylum Actinomycetota; class Actinomycetes; order Mycobacteriales; family Nocardiaceae; genus Nocardia; species Nocardia sp. NPDC102475. The sequence goes on from NZ_JBVJLS010000014.1 coordinate 131,216, forward strand.
TGCCGCCCGCCAGCGTGGCCCAGGTGCAGGTCGGTCGGATCATCCAGGTGCACTATCTGCCGGAGAACGAACAAGAGGTCGTGATCGCACTGCAAGTCAATGCGTAGCCCCGGCACAGAATGTTGCTCTCGTTCATCACCGAACGGGAGCAATATTTGTTTGTGCGTCAGAAGACGCGGTGGCTGAAGAAGCTGTGCTGGCAGGTGGGGCGCTTGCAGACCGCACCACCGCCCGGGATGAACCCGACACAGGTCGGGTGGGTACACCTGTTGCAGCCACCGTCGCCGTCTTCGCCCATATGGTCGTGGTCGACGAGTACGACGCGGGCCTCGGCCACCGCGCCCGCGAGAATCGAATCGAGATAGTCCAGCGCCTTCGAGGTGAGCTGGGGTTTTCCTCCGGACAAGGTCATCGCACTACTCCTGACTCGGTACTCATGTCCTTGATCTCGATCTTCCTCCTGCCAGGGGAGACGCACACGAGTAGCACGCTACGCAAATTGAGGGTTACCTAATTGGTCGGTCGTTCATCTTACTGTTTCCTGTGGATTGCCTGAGCGGCTTACGGTGCGCCGGTCAGCACTATGTCAGGAGTTCATCGTGAGCGAGCGAAGCGAGCGAACCATAAGCAGAGGCCACCTCGGTGGCACGACGGAGCCGAGCGCTAGCGAGGCGCAGTCGTGACACCGAAGCCCCTGGCCCTGTTCGTCAAGCGGGACGGCGCGCCGAAGCGCTCGGCCATCACCTGTCAGTACAAATGCGGCAACGCCTGCTTCCACGAGGTTCCGAACACTTCCGAGAACGAATACTTCGGCGATATGGTGCGCGCGGCGCTGACGCGGCGCGGCATGCTGAAGGGCAGTGCGGGGGTTGTGGTCGCGGTCGGCGCGGCCGGTGTGCTCGCGGCCTGCGGAGACGACAAGGTCGAATTGGCGGCGGGCGGCTCGCTGGTCGACGGTGTGCCGGTCGGCACCAACTTCGCACCCGTCGCGGCGAATTCCGATGACGCACTGGTCATTCCGGAAGGTTACGAGCACAACGTCGTGATCCGCTGGGGCGACCCGCTGTTCGCCGACGCGCCGAAGTTCGATGCGAACGCCCAGTCCGCGGCCGCGCAGGCCAAACAGTTCGGCTTCAACAACGACTTCGCCGCGCTACTGCCCATCGAGGGGCAGGCGAATACCTACCTGCTCGTGGTGAATCACGAGTACACCACCGAACCACAGATGTTCAAGGGCTACAACAAGGAAGAGCCCGCACTCGAGCACTACCAGACCGCCATTGCCGCGCATGGTCTTTCGGTGGTCCAGGTCAAGGGCGTATCCGGAATCGGCAAGCTGACACCGGAATTCGGCAAATACAACCGTCGCATTACCGGCACCACCGAATTCACGGTCACCGGTCCCGCCGCGGGCAGCGCCTTCCTGAAGACGAGCGCCGACCCGTCCGGCGCCAAGGTGCTCGGCACCCTCAACAACTGCTCCGGCGGCCTGACCCCTTGGGGCACAGTGCTTTCCGGTGAGGAGAACATCAACCAGTACTTCGCCAACGGCGATAAGGTGACCGACGAGGCCGCCAAGGCCAGGCTCAAGCGCTACGGCTTCCCGAACGGCGCCTCCGAGCGCAAGTGGGAGCGGCACGAGGCGCGCTTCGATCTGGCGAAGGAACCCAACGAGGCCAACCGATTCGGCTGGGTCATCGAGGTGAATCCGTGGGATGCCGCGGCCGCGCCGATCAAGCACACCGCGCTCGGCCGGTTCAAGCACGAGGCCGCGACCATTCACGTCGCCAAGGACGGCACCGTCGTCGCCTATATGGGTGATGACGAGCGCTTCGACTACATGTACAAGTTCGTCTCGTCGCGAAAGGTGCAGTCCGGCAACGGCCAGGCGAGCATGCGGCACAACCTGACGATTCTGGACGCGGGCACGCTGTACGTCGCCAAATTCACCGGCGATCACCCGGACAAGATCGACGGCAATGGCACGGTGCCCTCGGATAAGGGCTTCACCGGTACCGGCCAGTGGATTCCGCTACTGGTCACCGGCGAGGACGGCAAGGCCACCTCGAAGGTGGACGGCTTCACCGCCGAAGAGGTTTCGGTATTCACCCGATTGGCCGCCGATAAGGTCGGCGCGACCAAGATGGACCGTCCCGAGGATTTCGAGGCGAACCCCAAGTCCGGCAAGGTCTATGTCGCGCTGACCTACAACGAGCAGCGTGGCGCGCAGGGCAAGCCCGCCATCGACGAGGCGAATCCGCGCAATATCAATAAATTCGGGCAGGTGCTCGAACTCGACGACGACCACGCGGGCACCACATTCACCTGGAATATCCTGATGCTGTGCGGTGATCCGAAGACCACCGACACCTACTTCGCCGGTTTCGACAAGGCCAAGGTCAGCCCGATCGCGGCACCGGACAATCTCGCCTTCGACGATTACGGCAATCTGTGGATCTCCACCGATGCCTCACGCGCCAACGGCGCCAATGACGGGCTGTTCTCGGTGGTGCTCGACGGGCCGAATCGCGGTGAGACCAAACAATTCCTGACAGTCCCGTTCGGCGCGGAGACCTGCGGTCCGACGGTGTCGGAGCAGCGGGTCACCGTGTGCGTCCAGCATCCCGGCGAGCGCGATGACGCGACCGCGGAAAAGCCCGCCTCGCATTGGCCCGATGGTGGCGATAGTCTGCCCAGACCCGCCGTTGTCTCGGTGTGGAAGAAGGGCGGCGGGCGAATCGGCGCCTAGTCGATTTCCCGCGCAACACACGAAACCGCTACTCGAACCTGCAGGGAGTAGCGGTTTCGTGCTGTTCAGCCCATATTGGCGTAGCGCGCGAAATCGCCTTGGGCGCCGCTGTATACGTTGACATCGGTGCCGCCCGCGATACCGGGAATGCGACCGCTGTCGGTGGTCTGCCAGAACGTCCAGGTCTGCCAGCCACCCGGGACCTCGGGTTGTTCGTTGCCGCGGTAGTCGGCGATCCAGAGCGGATACCTGGTGAACTCATTGGTATTCGCCATGGCCGACTTCCAGAAATTCGGATAGGTGTAGACGATCGGCACCCGTCCGGTCAGGGCCTGCACGGTATTGAGATACCGATGCGTCCAGTCGATCAGTGCGGCCGGACCGAGTCCGCCCGTATTCTCCAGATCGAGCACCGGCGGCAGATCCAGCGGCCCGTTCTGTCCGAGCACGACCGTCGCGTACAGCGCCGCCTGCGGCTCCGGCGGCAGATTCGGCCGCGCGTAGTGATACGTCCCGCGCGCGACCCCCGCCGCCCGCATCAGCAAGCTGTCCGGCACGAAATACGGATTGACGTAATTCACGCCCTCCGTCGCCTTCAGCATGGCGAAGGCGTGCCCCGCGCTTCGCACCGCGAACCAGTCGATGAACCGGCCGTCGACATGCTGCCACGACGACACATCGGGCCCGCTCGGTTCGGCCACCGCCGTGCCCGCCGAAGTAGCCATCAGGATGCTGCCCATCGTGATAGCGGACAACGCCACAGCGCGAGTGGATCTCCAACGAGTACTATCCATGCTGTTCGACGATAGCGACCATCACTTGATGTGACCAGAGTTACATCTGAGGTATTTGCACAGTATTCACTCGCCGCCCGTTGGGGCCGCTTACTTCAACGGCGGCCCCCATTGTCGCGACCGGCCCGGATGCGTCAGCCGAGCCAGTCCAGGACCGAGGCCGCGGTCCAGGACTGCTGCATGCTGCCGAGGGGTTCGCCGGTGAATGGTTCGTAGTATTCGGCGAAGCTGCCGTCGCTGGCTTGGCGCAGACCCTCGGCGCGGAGCATGAAGGAGCGTTCGGCCCAGCCGCGGCGGGCGAAGACCCAGGAGAACAACCAGCTCATCACCGGCCAGACCGGGCCGCGCCAGTATTCGCGGGAGCGGAAGTCCTTGGAGACCGGCGAGGTGGACGGCGGCAGGGCGTAGCGCAGATCCGGATGGCCGCAGAAGCGCGGGCCCTCGAACAGGCGCAGCAGACTGCGTTCGGTGTCGCGGGGCAGGCCGCCGCACAGCAGCGGGGCGAACATCGAGAGGGTCTCGGTATTGATCCAGCGCTGGAGGCGCACGTCGAAATCCCGGGCCGCGCCGGTTCGGCCGTCGGTGGTCGCGACCACGCCGGTGCGGAAGCGTTCCGCCCACGAATACAGTTCGCGGACATCGGCATGGGGCTGCTTGTACTCCTCACCGATATTGGCGAGGACCTCACACGCCAGCGCGAAGATGGCGGTGACGAAGACATCCTCCACCGCGAAGCTCATCGTCGAGGCGAGCTGGTAGTCGTCGTATCCGGCGCGGCGCATCTGCTCGACCAGCCACAGATAGCGGTCGTATTCGCGATCGCTGGGCCGCTGCGATGTGTCCGAGACCACCAGCAGATCCTCACGCTGATACGGCGGCAGATCGCCGGGCGTCACATTCGCATAGGCCCGATCCCAGCGCGGCGAATTGTCCATCCCGGATTCCCAGCCGTGATACAGCGTGATCCGGCCGCTCTCCTTGGGGTCGCGGGCATGGGCCAGCCAGCGATGCCAGCGCACCAGATCGGGCCAGCGCCGATTCAGGAATTCCTCGGCCACCGCCCTGGTGCTGCGGCCGTGGCGGCGAGAATGGTCGAGGATGCGCTGCACCGCGATGGCGTGCACCGGCGGCTGGGTGATGCCGGAGGTGTCCGGACCGTCCGGGGCATTGGCGGCCAGCTTCTTGCACTCCCAGCGGGCCGGGCCAGGGAAGTAGCCGTCCACACCGTTGGCGAAGACGATGTGCGGGATCATCCCGTTCTTCCACTGCGCCGAAAGCAGGGTGTCCAGTTCGATGACCGCGCGCTCGACACTCAGCGGGGCAAGACCGACCGCGACGAAGGCGGCATCCCAGCTCCACATGTGCGGATACAGCCGGGGTGCGGCACTGGTCATGGTGCCCAGATCATTGCCCCGTAGCAGGTAGGCGGCGCGAGCCGCGAGCTGTGTTGGGGTGAAACCCGGGTGTGCCATCCCCCTATTTTGCGATGACACCCGCAAGTACGCCCGCTCAGTGACTCGTATCTCGTCCTGGTGCGCCCTGGTGGCCAGCTGTTGTGCGCCGGATCTCACTCTGCATGCCCCGTCCGTGAATTCCACTTATTCGCTTTATGCATCCATCGCCGCGCGTGCGGGTAGTGCTACCGCCCGCTTCGGTGGCCGATACGGTGACTCCATGACCACCGCCGTGACCAGCACACCGAAGCCGACCGCGCTGATCACCGGCGCCAGCCGCGGGCTCGGCGCCGCGATCGCTCGCGAACTCGCACCGACCCACGACCTGTTGCTCGGCGCCCGCTCGGCCGAGGCGCTGCGCGCGATATTAGGCGAACTGCCCGGCGCCACCGGATGGCCGGTCGAGTTGACCGACTATTCCGCAGTGGCGGAAGCTGTTTCGCCGATTCAGCGCCTGGATGTGTTGGTACACAACGCCGGTATCGCGGACCTGGGTTCGATCGCCGAATCCTCGGTGCAGCAGTGGCGAAATACCTTGGAAGCCAACGTGATTGCCATCGCCGAGTTGACACGGCTGCTACTGCCCGCATTGCGCGCGGCCAACGGTCATGTGGTGCTGATCAATTCGGGTGCCGGACTGCGAGCGAATGCGGGTTGGGCTTCCTACGCGGCGAGCAAGTTCGGCTTGCGGGCTTTCGGTGACGCGCTGCGGTTGGAGGAGCCGACGCTGCGGGTGACCTCGATCCATCCCGGCCGCATCGATACCGATATGCAGCGGGAGATCATCGCGGGTGAGGGGCGCGAGTATCGCGCGGAGGAATTCCTCAGTCCGGAGACTGTCGCGGGGACCGTGCGTGCCGCGATCGACACACCGCGCGACGGCCATCCGACCGAGATCGTGCTGCGGCCCTACTGAATTGATGTCGTTTTCTTGACATGTTGTTCCGAGGTTCAGCTCGGGGACAGTTTCGCTCGGTAGCTTCGCGCCTGTTACCTGCGCGATTGCGTCGATGGGGCGGCGGTGCGCTGATAGAGCGAAGCTAGAGGGTTCGAATCGTGGATAGACGGCGGTTGCTGACAATGCTTGCAACAGGCACCGCGCTGGCATTGACCGGTTGTGTGCGGGCCGAGGGGGAGCCGTTCGACACGGGTTCGGCGGGCAGCGGGCCGATACTGCCCGCGCCGCTGCTGCCCCCGCCGCCGATCGGACCGAAGACGCCGATTCCGGCGCAGACCATCACCGCACTGCCGGGCGGTGGCACCAATATGGCGCTCACGATCGATGACGGTGCGAGTCCGGAAGTCGTCGGGGCTTACATCAAATTCGCCAGGGACACCGGCGCGCGGTTCACCTTCTTCGTGACCGCCTACTACGACTCGTGGGCGATTCACCGAGATGCATTGCGGCCCATGGTCGATTCCGGTCAGATCCAGCTCGGCAATCACACCTGGGACCACGCCGATCTGACCAAGCTGTCCGCGTCGGGCATCTCCTCGCAGTTGGGGCGGGCGAAGTCCTTCCTGTGGAACAACTTCGGTGTGGACGGCACGCCCTACTACCGGCCGCCGTTCGGTCGCCACAACGGCACGGTCGATCGGGTCGCCGCGGATCTCGGCTACACCGTGCCCACCATGTGGTACGGCTCGCTGTCGGACTCCGGTGTGATCACCGAGGATTACCTACTGGAGTGCGCGCGTAAGTATTTCAATCCGCAGACGATCGTCATCGGGCACGCGAACGCGCCTGCGGTTACGCACGTCTACGGGCAACTGGTGGACATCATCAAGGAGCGCAACCTTTCGATGGTGACGCTGAACGACGTGCTGCTGCCGCGGCGCTGACAGGCGGCGGCGCAAACGGGCTTGCCCGTCGCGCTGACAGCGCCCGCCACACACGGATTTGCCCGCCGCGCACGGTGGCGGGCGACCCGTTTGCGGCGGTGGCCCGCGCCTACGCGACGATATTGATGAGCCGCCCCGGCACCACGATCAGCTTGCGCGGCGCATTCCCGCCGAGCAGTGCCGTGATCTTCTCATCGGCCAGCGCGGTCGCCTCGATGGTCGCGTTATCGGCGTCGGCGGGCACCTGAATTCGGCTGCGCACCTTGCCGTTCACCTGAATCGGGTACTCCACCGACTCCTCGACCAGCAGCGCCGGATCCGCCGCCGGGAACGGGCCGTGGGCCAGGGATTCCGTGTGCCCCAGCCGTTCCCACAGTTCCTCTGCGATATGCGGTGCCATCGGCGCCAGCATCAGCACCACCGGCTCCACCACCTCGCGCGGCGCGCCCGCGGGGTAGCTCTTGGTCAGATGGTTGGTCAGCTCGATCAGCTTGGCACCGGCGGTGTTATCGCGCAGCGCGGCGTAATCGTCGTCCACACCCGCGATCGTCTTGTGCAGCAGGCGCCGCGTCTCCTCCGACGGCGCCGCGTCGGTGACCCGGACCGCGCCGGACTCCTCGTCGACGACCAGTCGCCACACCCGCTGCAGGAACCGGTGCGCACCGACGACATCTTTGGTCGCCCACGGCCGCGACGTATCCAGCGGCCCCATCGACATCTCGTAGAGGCGGAAGGTGTCGGCACCGTAGGTATCGCACATCTCGTCCGGCGAGATGGCGTTCTTCAGCGACTTTCCGATCTTGCCGTACTCCTGGAACGCCTCGATCTCGATGCCGGTGGTGGGATCGGGGAAGTAGTGCTTGCCGTCGCGTTCGATGATCTCGGCGGCGGGCAGATACGCACCGCGCGCGTCGGTGTAGGCGTGCGCCTGGATGTAGCCCTGGTTGAACAGGCGGCGGTACGGTTCGTAACCGCTCACATCACCCAGATCGAACAGCACCTTCTGCCAGAACCGCGCGTACAGCAGGTGCAGCACCGCATGTTCGACACCGCCGACGTACAGATCGACGCCGCCCGGATCGTTCGGGCCGTGCTCCGCGGTGCGCGGGCCCAGCCAGTACTGCTCGTTCTCCTTGGCGCAGAACGCGTCCGCGTTTGTCGGGTCCGCGTAGCGCAGCTGATACCAGGAGCTGCCCGCCCAGTTCGGCATGACATTGGTGTCGCGGCGGTATTGCTTGGGACCGTCGCCCAGATCCAGTTCGACATTCACCCAGTCGGTGGCCTTGGCCAGGGGCGGCGACGGTTCGGAGTCGGCGTCGTTCGGATCGAAGGTGACCGGTGCGAAATCGTCCAGCTCCGGAAGTTCGACCGGCAGCATGGATTCCGGCAGTGCGTGCGGTGCGCCGTCCTCGTCGTAGACGATCGGGAACGGCTCACCCCAGTAGCGCTGGCGGGCGAAAAGCCAGTCGCGCAGTTTGTACTGGACGGTGCCTTTACCGTGGCCGTCGGCCTCCAAGCGGGCGATGACGGTGGCCTTGGCCTCATCTACGGCCAAGCCGTTCAGATAATCGGAGTTCACCAGCGCGCCGTCACCGGCGTAAGCCGCGGCCGAAATATCCCCGCCGGAAATGACTTCCACGATCGGCAGGCCGAATACCGAGGCGAATTCCCAGTCGCGCTGATCGTGCCCGGGCACGGCCATGATCGCGCCGGTGCCGTAACCGGCCAGCACGTAGTCGGCGATGAAGATCGGCACCTGGGCACCGTTCACCGGGTTCGTCGCGTAGGAGCCCAGGAAGACGCCGGACTTCTCCTTGTTCTCCTGTCGCTCCAGATCCGATTTGGCCGCGATCGCCTTGCGGTATCCGGCAACGGCTTCCCGAGGGTCACCGGCGTCCTCGAAGGTCCAGCGCGGATCGACGCCCTCGGGCCAAGCCTCCGCGGTCAGCCTGTCGACCAGCTCGTGCTCGGGCGCCAGCACCACATACGTGGAACCGAACAGGGTATCCGGCCGGGTGGTGAAGACCTCGATCTGCTGACCGTCGGCGTCGAATTTCACCTGTGCGCCACGGGATCGCCCGATCCAGTTGCGCTGCATGGCCTTTACGTTCTCCGGCCAGTCCAGGTGGTCCAGATCGTCGACCAGCCGGTCGGAGTAGGCGGTGATGCGCATCATCCACTGCCACAGCCGCTTCCGGAATACCGGGAAGTTGCCGCGCTCACTGCGGCCGTCGGCGGTGACCTCTTCATTGGACAGCACGGTGCCCAGACCGGGACACCAGTTGACCACCGAATCGGTTTGGTACACCAGGCGATACGAGTCGAGCACCTCGGCGCGTTCGGCCGCGGTCATATCGTTCCAGGCGCGGCCGTCGGGGGTCGGCCGGGCACCCGAGTCGAACTGCGCCTGCAGTTCCGCGATCGGGCGGGCGCGGTCCAGATCCTGGTCGTACCAAGCGTTGTAAATGCGCAGGAAGATCCACTGCGTCCACTTGTAGTACTCCGGATCGGTGGTCGCGAACGAGCGCCGACGGTCGTGGCCCAGGCCCAGCCGGTCCAGCTGACGCTGCATGGTGGCGATATTCGACTCGGTGGTCTGGCGCGGATGCGCACCGGTCTGCACCGCGTACTGCTCGGCGGGCAGACCGAATGCGTCATAGCCCAGCGCGTGCAGCACATTGCGGCCGTGCATCCGGTGATAGCGCGCGAAGACATCGGTGGCGATGTAGCCGAGCGGATGCCCGACATGCAGACCCGCGCCGGACGGGTACGGGAACATGTCCTGGACGAACAGCTTGTCCGTCGGCGTCGCGCCCGCGAGCGGGCCTACCGGGTTCGGCGCGTGGAAGGTCCCGCGCTCATCCCAGGTCCGCTGCCACCGGCGCTCGATGCGGCCGGCGAGGCCGGCGCTGTACCTGTGCTCCGGTACATCGCTTTCGGTTGCACGAGTGTCCGCCACGGTCCTGCCTTCTTGTTCTCGCCGATCCCCGTCATAGATGTGCCTATCAGGGTAGAACGTCCGGGCTTATACACCGAAAATCGGGCCGGGCTGGATCCGGCGTGGCGGCGGTGCGCTAGCCTCCTTAGGTGTTCGTCGTCGCTCTCACCCTGTTCGTGCTGGCCATGGTCGCCATCGCAACCGGCGTGCTCGGACTGACCGGCCGGCTGCCACGCAACCGCTTCGTCGGGGTGCACACCGAGGCGGCACTGCACGACGAGGAAACCTTCCGCATCGCCAACCGTGTCGCCGCCCCCACCTCCGTGGCCGCAGGCGCACTGCTGTTCGCGGGCGGCCTCGTCGCCCTGGCCGCAGGTGGTTTTCCGGCGCTGATCGTTGCGGTGGTCACAGCCACGGTGGCACTGTTCACCCTCGGCGCGGGCGCGAATGCCGCAGCTCGTGCCGCCGAGGAGCTCGTTCCCGCCCAAGAGATCGGTGGCTGCGGTTCTTCCTGCGGTGCGTGCTCGTTGCGCGACGCCTGCGCCCCGACCAACTGAGTGCGGCTCGGGACCGCCCGATTACTCGGTTGCCCCGGGTCGGAGTCGCGCTCGAACGAGCCAGTGCCCCGTCCAGATAGGTTGCCGCGTTATCCGGTCCGGCTCGCTCGCCGAGCGCAGTCGAAACGCGGCACGACACGCCCCGCAGCACCGCCATATGACTGCGCTCGGCGGATCTCGATTACCGGCACTAGCTACTCGGCGGCTTCTCTGCTGCGCGGCAGTGCGCTGATGTGCGCACGGGACTGGTCAGCGCTATTGCTCGGCGCACTCAGGCGGATCGACGTGACGCGATAGCGGGCTGCCGACCGGGTTCAGGTACAGCACGAACAGGGTCACCGGTGTCGTCCCGAGATTGCGTGCCACATGGGGATAGGACGGGCCGCTGGGCTCCCGGAAGATTCGGCCGCGCCGGTAGGTGACCGGGACACAGTCCGAGCCCGGATGGTCGAGCGTGCCGCGGGCGACCAGCACCAGCAGCGTGCCATCGTGATAGTGCCAACCACTGGTTCCACCCGGTTCGATGACCGTCTGCCGACCGATGAGCTCACGCCGCCCCAGCGTGAACCGGAACAGCACCCGACTCGCCGTCCCGCGCGCCGGTGCCGCATTCACCTGGAACTTCCGCCACCTCGTCACCACCCCATCGAACCACCGCGTAATCATGAGAAGTTCCTATACCGGAGTGTGTCGGATGACTCGAGTACCGGCAGGTGTCGGATGACTCGAGTACCGGCAGGTGTCGGATCACTGGAGTACCGGCAGGTGTCGGATCACTGGAGTACCGGCAGGTGTCGGATCACTGGAGTACCGGCAGGTGTCGGATCACTCGAGCCGTTCCAGCAATTCGGCGTGCCGTTCTGTGGTGTGAGTCGGCATCGCCTCGAACACTTCCTCGCTCAACATGCGCTCGTCGTCACCATCGAACATCATCGCCATAACCTGCATGATGCCCGTTGGAGGCGGCGGCGCAGTGGAAACCGCACAGGTCCCGCGAACGCCGCCGCTCCAACACCACCTACCGCAGTGATTCCAGCGCCTTCAGCACCGCGTTGTCCGCCTCGGTGTCCCCGACAGCGATGCGCGCGCTGCCGTCGGGGTACACCTTGGCCGCGATGCCGGCCCGGCGCAGCGCCGTTGCTACGCCGGGGCCCGGCAGGTACAGGAAGTTGGCGTAGCTGCGTGGCACGGCGATGTGTCGGTGCAGCAACGCACTGCGCAGGGTCTCGCGTGCGGTGGTGATGCGCAGGATGCGCGCGGCCAATTCGGGTTCGGCGGCGTAGGACGCGGCGACCGCGGCCACCGCCGCCGAACTCACCCCGAACGGCAGCTGCAGCCTGCGGACGCGGCTGATCAACTCGCTGCTGCCGAAGGTGTAGCCGATGCGCAGACCGGCCAGCCCGTATGCCTTCGAAAAGGTGCGCAGGACCAGCAGATTCGGATGTCGGTTGAGCAGTTCGAGGGTATCGACCCGATCGGCGGGGCCGAGGAATTCGGCATACGCCTCGTCCAGGATGACCGGTACCCGGCGCGGCACCGAGCACAGGAACGCCTTCAGCTCAGCGGCCGAGATCACGGTGCCGGTCGGATTGTGCGGACGGCAGACCACCACCAATCCGGTCCGCTTGTCGATGGCCTTCGCCATCGCCCAGAGGTCCTGATTGCCCGCGGCATCCAGGGGCACCGGAACGACCTCTAGATCGGCCATCTCCGCCATGATCGGGTAGCCGTCGAAAGTCGGTGCTCCGTAGACGATTCCGTCACCCGGCTTGGTCAATGCCTGGATGATCTGCATGGCCACCCCGGTCGCACCGGAACCGACGACCACCTGATCCGAATGCACCCCGACGTGCCCCGCGATCGACCTCGGCAGCCGACGTGGCAGAAACTCCGGATAGCGATTGGCCTGCGCCAGTACGCTGTTCACCGCGATCAGTACCGAAGGCAGTGGGGGGAACGGATTTTCGCTCAGGCTGAGATCGAACCGCGCCTGCGTCCGCTGACTTCGGTGCTGTTGCGAGGGCCGAGATTCATCGGCCACGCGCACGCTCATCCGGCCGCACCCCAGCGCACCGCGGCGGCGCCGGCGAAATCACCGGCGTGCGCGAATGCCGACAACAGCACCACCGAGCCGTTGCGCAGCCGACCCGCCCGATTCTCGGTGTCCAGGGTGACCGGAATGCCTGCGGCGAACAGGTTTCCGCACTGGTCGAAGGTGTCCGGATGCCGCTCCGGCGGCAGTTCCAGCGCATCGTGCCAGTTGCGCAGGAACAGCCGGTTCGGCTGATTGGTGACGAAAGTGTCGATATCGCGGCCTTTCACCCCGATCCGGTCGCACACCGCCAATGCCACCTCCGGCACCAGTCGATTGCCGCGTGCGAACACCTTGGTGATCTTCGATTCGGTGAAACTGACGCAGCCCTGGCCCTCGCCCGGCTCCCAGTACTTGCGCTCGCCGTTGGTCGAGAACTCCATATCCCCGGCGAATTCGGGATAGGTGCGGCATTCGATATCCAGGATCGGCGCGGAATCGTCCTTGACCAGCAGTCCGACACCGCAGGCGTCGCCGGGCACCGGCGCCTGGGCGAGCTTGCGGATCTCGGTCTGGGTGAACACCGGGCCCGCGCAGTTCTGGGTGGCCGCGATGAGCGCGGAGCGGGCATCGGTGGTCTGCAGGATCATCCTGGCCATGGCCATCATGTGCACGAAGGCCGCGCAGCCGCCATTGTGCACGTCGTAGACGAAGCGGGGCTTCATCCCGAGGCGGCGGGCCGTTTCGGGTCCGCAGCCCATCACCGGATTGTCCGGCAGCTGGGTGTGCGTGATCAGCACATCGATATCCGAGATCGCTTGTGCGCCATGGCGTTCGATCAGCGGTGCGACGGCACGCTCGACCATATCCACCGCGGTCTCGTCCCTGCCCACATGGTGGCGCGCCTTGGGCGAGCGGAACATGACGTTCTTGGCCATCCGGTCGGATCGGCTGTACTGCGTGAAGTATTCGGTGCCGACCGGCTCACCAGGCAGATAGCTCGCCACATCGACAAGGCTGACGGCCGGCAGTCCAGGGCCGTTCGGATCAGAGAAGTTCATGGCGCGGCCTCACTTCATCCAGTCGGGCTTGATCGGAAGACCGTTTGCCGCACGGTATTCGCAGATCGCCTTGAGGTTGTCCATCTCGAGCTGGTGCCCGGCGGAGAACATCTCCCAGAAGTCGCCCACCCATACCGGCCGCTTCTCGGGAGCCGTTTCGGGATAGGGGTTTTCGTCGTAGAACGGGTGACGGCAGTTCACCCACAGCACTACCGAACCCGGCTTGTTGAACACCACCTGGGCATCGATCACCCGCAGCAGGTAGATCATCCAAAGGTGCTGACTCTGATCCCAGGCGCAGTGGTAGTCGACGGTCATGCCCTCGCGGTGCGCGACGGTGCGGGTGAAGATCTTGGTCGCCGGGCCGAGCCGGTCCCAGGCCAGCCACAGCCCCGGTTCCTCGGTCTCGGCGAAGCCGCGCAGGCTATAGGTCCACTCCTCCAGGCTGCGGGTATCGGCCAGGTATTCCCACACCTCATCCGGTGGCGCGGCGATATACGCCTGCACCGGGCAGTATTCGCCGAAGATCTGGTCGTGCGGATACACCGACCGCAGCATGTCCATGATGATCGGAGTGGTTGCGTCCTTATCTGAGTTCTCGATCCGCAGCACGCCGGGGACTACGTCTTCCGGAATGTCGCTGAGGGCGGGGAGGGCGCTTGTTGTCACTGCCTTTTCTCCAATGTATCGAGCTTCTCCGATGTCGCGAGAAACGGGATGAAGGGTGGGACTTCGTCGGGGTCGACGTCGATCGAGATGAACGCCGGCCCTTCGGATTCGACGCATCGCCCCAGTGCGATGGCCAGCTCTGCGGTAGTACGGACGGAGTACGCGGGAAGTTCAGGGAACATGGCATCGATGCCCGCTCCCAGTTGTGTGGGCCGAAATCGATTGAAGCTGTAGCGATCTTGGTAATAGAGCTGTTCTCGAGTGACACACATCGCGTGCGCGTTGTTGTTGAGCACGATGAAGATGACCGGCAGCTGATGTTCGATCGCGGTGTGCAATTCCATGCCGTGCATGTAGAACGCGCCGTCACCCGCGACGACGATGGTGCGTCTGGTTCCGGACGGTCCGCGATGGCGTGCGAATGCCGAACCTATCGCGGCGCCGAACGCATAGCCCATCCCGCCCATGCCGAGCGCGACCACGAATCGGCCGCCGCGCGGCACCCTCAAATGGTGCACCACCGCGGCCCCGGTGTTGCCCGCATCCGCGAAAACGTCCGTGCCCTCGGGCAATAACGCCTCGATCGTCTCGACCAATTCGCGGTAGCGCAGACCGGGTCCGGTCGACTCGGGCACCCGCAACGGCGTCAGAGCATGCGGTGGATACGGATGACTCTCTTCGATGCCGTCGGTGAATTCGTCCGCGAGTTCGGCCAGATCCCGCGCGAGATCCGTGCTGGTGGCGTGGATCGCGGACAGATACGGCGCCGCGACACCGATATGCGCGACGGTGCGGTCGGCCAACAGTTCGTCCAACCCGGTGCGCGCGGTGATCGGCATCGGTGTGCCGACGATCAGGCACAGGGCCGCCGAGCGCAGTGCCGCCGACAACTCCGGATGTCCCATACTTCCGGCGACACCGCGGAACGCCGGGTCGGCATTGTCGTAGGTGTCCTTCGCATCCGGGGCGACTCCCACCGACGCATCCAATGCGCGTGCCAGCCGAGCGAGTTCGGCGCGGGCGTCGTCGCGCGCGATTTGGTCGCCCACGATGATCACGATCTTGCCGATCTTGCGTGCCGCGGTCAGCGCGGTGCGCACCCGAGCCAGACCGCTTTCGTCGCGCCGATGCGTCGGCGATGTCGGCCGGAACGGCGGGGTATCGCCGATATCGCTCTGCTGTACGTCCTTGGGTAGCAACAGGACTGAGGGCCCGCCGCGCCGGGCGGCGTCGACCGCCCTGGACAACTTGTCCGGCAGGTCGGCGGCGGTCTCCACCCGTGCGCAGTACTGGGTGATCTCGCCGAACATCCGGGCCGCATCGATGGTTCCCGCGAGCCCGCTGGAGTCCTGGAACGCGCCGTTGCCCTCCTGGGCGGTCGGCGGCTGCCCGACCAGCGCCAATACCGGCACCCGGGACGCGAACGATTCGGCAAGTCCGGCAACGAGATTCATCGCGCCGCCGCCGGAGGTGGTGGCGACGACGCCGAGTCCGCCGGTCGAGCGGGCATAGCCGTCGGCCATGGTCGCGGCCGAAAACTCGTGCTTGGCAACGACGCCCGCGACGTCGTATGGCGCATCGAATAGCGCGTCGTATAGATCTTCGATGTTCGCGCCGTCGACACCGAAGATGTGCTGCACCCCCAGGGTTGAAACCGCTCGAACCAGATAATCTACGACCCTGCTCGGCATCGGCCCTCCTCTCGCAGTGACCTGCTGTACGCCGAAAGCGAGCACAGGCGCGGTCACATATCGCGTACACGTGAACTACGAGTTGGACTGCTGAGCGGTTCAATCCCTCGTGCAAGATGTACTCCGCGCATGAGGCGGTCGCGAGATTCTTGTGCCCCGTCACTGCTTGCGTGTACGTATACATCTACGTATAGTGAGTTCATGCCCAACAAAACGATCTACGTTGCCGACGACGACCTGCCACTGTTCCAGCGCGCGCAGGAGCTCGTCGGCGGCAACCTTTCGGGGGCGGTGACCACCGCACTGCGGCGGTTCATCGAGCTGGAAGAGGGCAGGCTGGAGGGCTATGACGAGGTAGTGCTGCGGGTCGGCCACAATGGCGTGCGTCAGGTCCGATTCTCCGGCGCCCTGCTCGGTGAGCACCGCGACGTGAACGAAGAGCGCATGGAACACGTCCGGGTGTACCGCAGCCGGAAGGGCAAATTCGTCATGCATGCCCAGTATTCGAACTGGGACGAATACCCACAGAGCACCAACTGGGTCAAGGATCTGACGAACTGGCGTCGCATGCTCGGCGTCGGTGATCAGGACTGGGGCGATTTCATTTTCGAGATCGTCGAGTCGCTCGGCGAATTGAAGGGAAAGATTCCGGACAAGCTCTACGAGCGAGTGGCCCAGATCGCCGACCGTCCGCCGGTGGAGGAACTGGACATCTAGGGGGATGGCAGTCGGCGGAGCCGACGGCCAACCGAATACCACCTCTCAAAACGCCGCACCGGACTCCGGGCGCGGTGCGGCTGAAACATGCTGTCATTCGCATTGATTTATGAAAATTCTCGAAAGGAAGACCATGACCAACGGTCATCGCGCCCCCGCCATTTCGGCGCTGGGCCTGCGTAAATCGTTCGGTGAGCACGTGGTGCTCGACGGCATCGACATCACGGTTCCGGAGGGCACGATCTACTCACTCCTCGGCCCGAACGGTGCGGGCAAGACCACCACCGTGCAGATCCTCACCACGCTGCTGCGCCCCGATGCGGGTGAAATCCGCGTCGACGGCCACGATCTGGTCACCGAACCCGATGCCGTGCGCACCGCGATCGGTGTCACCGGCCAGTTCTCCGCGGTCGACGAATTGCTGACCGGCCGCGAAAACCTGGTCCTGATGGGCGATCTGCACCATCTGCCGCGCCGCGAGAGCAAGCGCCTCGCCGCCGAGCTGCTGGAGCGCTTCGACCTGGTCGAGGCCGGCGACAAGACCGCGGCCACCTACTCCGGCGGCATGGTGCGGCGGCTGGATCTGGCCATGACGCTGGTCGGCGATCCGCGCATCATCTTCCTGGACGAGCCGACCACCGGACTGGATCCGCGCAGTAGGCGGGCGATCTGGGAAATGATCCGCACACTGGTCGACGACTACAGCGTGACCGTCTTCCTGACCACCCAGTACCTCGAGGAGGCCGATCAACTGGCCGACCGTATCGCGGTGCTCGACCACGGCCGGATCGTCGCCGAGGGCACGGCCGCCGAATTGAAGCGGCGGATCCCCGGCGGACATATCCGGCTGGAATTCGCCGACCAGATCGGATTAGCCGCCGCGGCAACGGCATTGGGGCCGGAGGCGCGCGTCGTCGATGACGCGGCCGAAGAGGAATTCACCCTCGCGGTCCCCAGTGACGGCGGCGTCAAATCGCTGCGCGCGGTGCTCGACCGCCTCGACTACGAGCAGATCGAGGTCGCCGGACTTTCCGTGCACACCCCCACTCTCGACGACGTATTCCTCACCCTCACCGGACATCCCACCGCCGAAAAGGAGACCGTGCGATGAGCAGTACGATGACTTACGCGCTCGCCGACTCGAAAACGATGCTGCGGCGCAGCATGCTTCATGCGAAGCGGTACCCGAGCATGACCTTCGGCATCATCCTCATGCCGATCATCCTGCTGCTCACCTTCAACTTCGTTTTCGGTGGCGCACTGGAGAAGTCGTCCGGCGGTAACTACATCGACTATCTGACCCCGGGCATGCTGTTGATGATCCCGGCGTATATGACCGCGGGTGTGGCGGTCTCGGTCTGCACCGACACCACCAAGGGCATCGTGAATCGCTTCCGCACCATGGCGATTTCGCAGTCCGCGATACTCGCCGGACATGTGGTCGGCGCATTGATCCAGGCCCTGCTCGGCATCGCCGCCATGGTCGGTGTCGCGGTGCTCGCCGGTTTCCGGCCGTCGGCGAATGTCGTCGAGTGGATCGCCGCATTCGGACTGCTCGGCATGCTCGTCTTCGGACTCACCTGGATCGCGGTCGGCATGGGGCTGGTCGCGCAGACTCCGGAGAGCGCGAGCAATATGCCCTTCCCGCTGATCATGCTGCCGTTCCTCGGCAGCGGCCTGGTCGGCACCGACACCATGCCGGTCGGATTGCGTCAGTTCGCCGAATACCAGCCGTTCACCCCGCTCACCGAAACCATCCGCGGCCTGCTCATGGGCACGGAGATCGGCAACAACGGCATCATCTCCATCGCCTGGTGCGTCGGCCTCACGCTGGTCGGATACTTCTGGTCGACCTCGGTCTTCCGCAAACAGACCCAGCGCTGAATCACCGAAACCTTCGATCCCCCCGTCGAGTTCGGCGGGGGGATCGAAGTGTGTCAGACGGTGCCGGACAGCAGCGTCTCGCCCGTCGACGCCTTCCGGATCTGCACCGCCTGGATCTGATCCGGCGTCTTATCGACGGTCCGGTCGATCGTCAGCTCGGTACCGGGTCCGGCGGGCCACCGATCGAGTTTGGCCTGGCTGCCGTCGGTGCCTATGACGTACAGGTCGAGATCCCAGTTGTACTTCTGGTCGCTCGGCCCATAGCTGCACGTCATCACGATCCGAGTCTTGCCATCGGCCTGCACGACCTTGAAGCTGGCCGTAACCGGATTCGGTGTGATCGCTTCCATACTGCGTTCGGCCACAACCTGTTCGGAACTCGGCTTATCCACTGCGGTGACCGAGGTGACCACCGGAACCGCGATGGCCACCGCCGCGGCAGCCGCAGCGACCGCAGCCCCGACGGCCGCCCACCTACTGCGCCGCCTACGCCTCACGGCGGCATCGGCGAGCCGGGGCAGCAGTTGTGCGGGGGGCTCCACCACGGCCGAGGTCGGCCCCGGCGGCTCGATCATGGCGAGCGCGGTGTCGGGATCGACCATCGAGAGCAAACCCGGGAGTCCGGCGAGATCGGCAACCGCCGCCCGGCAGACCGGGCAGCCGTCCAGATGCTCTTCGTACTCCCGCCGTTCGGTGCGGGACAGGGAGCCGAGGATGTACGGTGCATCCCACGTCGAGTAGTCGTCGGCGATGTCCGTCATTGATTCGTCACCCCCATCTCCTGTAGTGCCAGCCGTAGCGCCCGCATGCCGTAGTGCATGCGAGATTTCACCGTGCCCGCCGGGATATCGAGTTCCTCGGCGATCTGGTGGGTGGAAAGGCCTCGATAGTAGGCCCGCACGATCACCTCGCGGTGATCGCCGCTGAGTCTGCTCAATGCGTCCGCGACCAGCCAGCCGTCCAGGGCCCGGTCGGCCTGATCCGGAGCGGCCTGCTCCGGCGGATTGTCGGTGCGGAATTCGCGCCGATTACGGGCGCTGCGGTGCTCATCCACGGCGAGATTGCGCGCGACCGTGAACAACCACGCCCGCGCCGATGTCGTCGATTGATCGAGCACGTTGGGGCGCTGCCACGCCCGCAACAACGTCTCTTGCACGATGTCCTCGGCCCGACCTGGATCGCGAACCAAACCGAGCGTGTATCGCCATAGCGCCGAAGCATGTTCCTGATACAGAACCCGCATGAGCTCGGCTTGTTCTTCGGGCATTCGTCACCTGCTCCCCCGCCTCTCCGCGTCTTTTGCCGGTCGTCGGGTGGACCCCGGATTCGTCGCGGGCCGGCGGTAGTTGGGGTGATTGGCTTCTGGGTGTACCCGGCGAGTTACCCATGTTCTCGCCAGATCACTTGTCTTGTTGCATGTAGGTATTTCCTCCTTCATGCAAACAACGTCCCTAGTTGCGTTCCAGTTCAATCGGATGCGTGGCGAGCAGAGACAGGGGCAGTGGCTGGCGGCGCAGCACGTGGGCCCACAGGTCGGGGCGGCCGGTGCTGATCGGATCCGAGGGCAGCGCCGAAAGCACGATCCAGTCGTTGTTCTGCAGTTCGCCCTCGAGTTGACCGAAGGTCCAGCCCGCATAGCCCGCGAAGATTCGCAGACCCTCGATCAGCGGGGTGATCTGATCCTGGTCGGCGTCGAGATCGACGAGCACCACGCGGCCATCGATGCGGCGCAGTCCACGGACGCCCGCGATCGACGCGCCGACCCGGACGGTGCCCAGACATAGTGCCGCGTCCCGCTTGACCGGGCCGCCGATGAAGAGCGTGCGCGGCGCGGCGGCCGCCTCGGACCAGCGTGGCAGCACGTCGTGCACCGCGGTATCGCTCGGACGGTTCAGTACGACCCCGAGGCTGCCCGCCTCGTTGTGCTCGATGATGTACACGACGGTGCGCCGGAAGGTCGGCTCGACCAGTTCGGTCGCCGACACCAGCAGGGTGCCTGCGCGAACCACCTGCTCGCCCTGCCGGAAATCGCGTCGCCTGCGGTCACCGTGTCCGCCGCGAGTTTTCCGATCGTCCGGGTCATCTCCGCGTGCCACTCCGACATCATCGCACTGGCGCGGGCGGTTCGTCGGTCAAGCGGCGTGGCGGATTCCCGGACCGGCGCCCGGCGGGACCCCGATCACCCCGAAAACAGACCGGTTAGGGTGTGGCCATGGAACGGCCCGAGGTCCTCCTCGACAACGCTGACACTGTGTACGACTTCTATCGCGACCACCGGCAGAACCGGCTGAAGGCATGGGGGGCCTACGCCATTCTCGGACGTCGATACCATCCGCGCGTCACCTATGCCGAGGGTGCGCAAAAGCTGCTGCACCAGGTGATTCGCCAGCGCAGGCCGTTGCTCGTCGCGATCGACCACCTCTCCGAATCCGACCCGTACACCGTCGCCGCCGCGGCGTGGCGCAGCGAATTGCGTTCGGTGATCGGGCGGGTGCGCGTACTGGCCAAGGACGAGCTGTTCATCGATCCCGACCAGCGCCGCAAGATCGACATGATGGGCGGGATCCCGGTATTCCGCGGTAAGGACCACGGCCTGCGGGCGGTGAACGCGGCCGGTCAACGGATGATGGATATCTGCGCGGAGCGGATGGCGAACGGTGACGGCATCGCGGTGTTTCCGGAGGGCACCTGCAACGATGTCGACCACACCGAGGTACAGCCGGTGGGCAGCGGGATCGGGCACATCGCATTCCGTGCGATGAAGTTGGGTGCGCAGCCGGTGCTGCTCAGCCTGGGTTTGAGCTATGGGCCGCGACCCGATCCGAGCGTGCCGGTCACCAAGGAGGAGGCCAAATCGGCCAGCTTCCATTTCGGGGTGCCGATCACCGAGCTGCCGACCAAACCCGCGGAGATCGCCCGGCTGGTGCGCACCGATCTGCAGCAGGCGCTCGACGGAGCCGTTGCCGCGTACTGATCTACAGGGGCAGGCCGAACTTCTCGCGTGCCCACTGCGGAACCGTCGCGATGTATTCCGGTTCCGTTTGGACGAATTGCCGCACCAGCGGACACATCGGCAGAATGCCGAAACCTTCCTGACGTGAGGCGTTCAATGCCGCCTGCACCAGCACCCGACCGTATGCCCGGCCCGCGTGCCTGGGATCGAACTCGGTGTGGATGAAGGCCCGCTCGGCGCCGGTGTCCTGATATTCGGCGTAGCCGGCGATGGCACCGTCGACGTAGATCTCGAAGCGTTCAAGCGCGAAGTTGTTGCGGACCTCAGTCGACATGGCTCGACGCTACTCCGGTGGGTGTGGATGGCTGTGCACCGCAATACAAATCGCATCCGATCGCCCGCTCGACTTGTCTACCGGTGCCAGGCTGACCAGAATGCTGATGGTCGCGGCGAATCAGCGATGGGCCCGGCGGAGGTACGAAACATGATGAGGACGCCAGGTTTTCCACGAGCGCTGGTCGCTGTCGCGGCCGCGAGCCTGATCAGCGGATCGATCATGACGGGTTGGGCCGAGGCCGCACCCGCGGCATCCTTCGGCGCCTGCCCGGACTCGTCGGTCACCGAGGGGCGCGGTGTGCAGTGCGCGGTGATCTCCGTCCCGATGAATTACGCCGACCCCGGCGGCGCGCGTATCGAACTCACCGTCAGCCGGATCGCCGCCACTGGCGAGCGTCGCGGCGTCATTGCCGCGAATCCGGGCGGGCCGGGCGCGGATGCCCTCGACTACTGGGCTCGTCGGATCGGTTCGATGCCTGCCGAACTCGACGAGCATTACGACCGGATCGCGGTGCAGCCGCGCGGACTGCGCTGGGCCACCCCGCTGCGCTGCGATTCCCAGACCAGTGCGGCATCGAAACCAGCTGAGGGCGAACAAGTTTCGCTGGGCGGCGGTAACCGCGACGATATCAAGAAGGCCTGCGACGCGGCGCTGCCCGGCTATCTCGACACCATCACCACCGAGAGCACCGCCCGCGATCTGGACGAGGTGCGCGCCGCGCTCGGCGTGGCCCGGATCAGTTACCTCGGTACGTCATACGGCACCTACCTCGGCGCGGTGTACGCGTCGTTGTTCCCGAGCCGGGTGGATCGAATGGTGTTGGACTCCAACGTCAATCCCGATTGGGTGTGGACCGAGGAATTCGCTCAGCAGCAGGTCGCCGGTAAGCAGCGGCTCGATGATCTGTTCGCCTGGATCGCCGACCACAGCGGCGACTACGGGCTCGGTGATACCGCGCTGCAGGTCTACCAGAACTGGGTGCGGCTGGTCGCCGACCAGGGCGGCGGCTGGTACGCCAACCTGACCCCGCCACCCGCGCGCGTCGGCGACCTGCCCGGCGCGCTGCCCGAACCGCTCGCCGAAATCGCCCGCGACGGTTTCAACGACAGTGTGGAACAAGCGGGCAAGGTGCAGAATCTGGTGCGCCTGCTGGTCACTGGCGGCGCGTCCGCACAGGTGCCGCTGGTCGGCGCGACCGCGGTCGCCACCTACACCCGCACCTTCTGGCCGACCTTCGCCAGGGCGATGGCCGACGCCAATATCGATCCGAAGAACGTCCGCCAGCTACTCGCCATCGAGGGCGCGACCAGCACCGATCCCACCGGACGCTTCGTCTTCTCGGCCATCACCTGCAACGAGAACAATGTGCCCGGCCGCTCCGAGCTGATCGGTTCGGCCATAGCCACCATCGCCACCGGCGGCAATGCCATGGACGCCCGCGCCGATCTGGTCCGCTCCGGAACTGCCTGCGGCAGTTGGAAACCGGTGACCAAGCCGGTGCCGATCACTGGAAAGGATCTGCACACCCGCCCGCTACTGCTACAGAGCCGCTGGGATGCGCTGACCGCCTACGCGGGCGGCCCTGCCATGGCACAGGCACTCGGCGGATCGCTGATCACGGTCGAGGGCGGCGACCACGGCGCATTCGGTCGCGGCAACACCGCCGTCGACGATGCCGTGATGACGTATCTGCGAACCGGTCAGGTCACCATCGACCACGCCGACCAGGCGCCGTTGCAGTAGGCAGTATCGGCGTGCGCGGACGGTCGTGAGGATGGGTCGTGAGCTCATACCGGCGATGAGCGGCGTCGTAGTGCCGCGTGGAGCAGGGCGGGTGGCGTGTCGTGCTTCTCGTCCGGGGCGAGGTCGACGCCGGGCGCGACGATCGCGTCGATCGCATCGAGCACGTCGTCGGAGAGCACGGTGTCCGCGGCGGCGAGCTGCGAGTGCAGGTGGTCCATTGTGCGCGGCCCGATGATGGCGCTGGTCACGCCGGGGTGCGCGGTCACGAAACCGAGCGCGAGCTGGATCATCGTCAAACCGGCCTGATCGGCGACCTTGGCCAGCTGCTCGACGGCGTCCAGTTTTGCCCGGTTGACCGGGGTGGTGGTGTCGAAGCGTTGCGGCATGAATTTCGAGCGGCTGGTGGTGATGTCCCGGCCCGCGCGGATCGCACCCGACAGCCAGCCCGAAGCCAGCGGGCTCCACACCAGCACGCCGAGTCCGTACTGTCCGGTCACCGGTAGCACGTGGGATTCGATGCCGCGCTGCAGGATCGAGTAGCCGGGCTGTTCGGTGACGTAAGGGCGCAGGTGGTTTTCGCGAGCGGCCCACTGAGCCTGCACGATGCGATATGCGGGAAATGTCGACGAACCGAAGTAGCGGATTTTTCCGGCGCGCTGCAGGTCGGTCAGGGCCGACAGCGTTTCCTCGTCGCTGGTGTTCGGGTCCCACCGGTGAATCTGGTAGAGATCGACGTGGTCGACGCCCAGCCGGCGCAGGCTGTTGTCCAACTCGGTGACCAGCCAGCGGCGCGAACCGCCCTGATGGTTGCGCTCCGCACCCATCGGCATGCTCGCCTTCGTTGCCAGCACGATGTCGTCGCGGCGGTCCGCGATGGCCTTGCCGACCATCTCCTCCGACTCGCCGTCGCTGTACCTATCGGCCGTGTCGATGAGGTTGATCCCGGCCGCCAGGGCGGCGTCGACCATAGCGGTGGCCTCGGCCTGGGTGGTGCGCCCGATCCGGCCGAAGTTCATCGCGCCGAGTGCGAGGGTGCTGACCTGCACACCGGTGCGGCCCAAAGTGCGGTACTGCATGAGGTGTTCCTCCATGAGAGGCGTGAATTGGTTTCGGCTCGGCTGTTCTGCCATCCTGAACAAGCGGAACCTTGTTCCGAAACCAACATACGGAACGTTGTTCCGTTTGACAAGCGCTGTGCTGGAGGTGGTCGATATCGACAGCGGATCGGGGTCGTCAGCCCCGCGAAAACGGGCCGACGCCCTGCGTAACAAGAAGACACTGCTGGACGCGGCCGCCGCGGCTTTCGTCGAGTCCGGCGTCGATGTGCCTGTACGCGATATCGCCGCGCAGGCGGGCGTCGGCATCGGCACGATCTACCGCCACTTCCCGACGCGAGCCGATCTCATCGTTGCCGTGTACCGACACCAGGTCGAGGCATGCGCCGAAGCGGGTCCGAAACTGCTGGCGGACAGCACCACACCGTATGCCGCACTGAGACAATGGATCAATCTCTTCGTCGACTTCGTGGCGACCAAGCACGGCCTCGCCGAGGCACTACAGTCCGACGATCCCACCTTCGAGACACTGCACACCTACTTCCTGGACCGCCTCGTCCCGGCATGCGCCCAACTCCTCGACGCCGCCGCGGCAGCAGGCGAGATCCGCCCTGGCATGGACCCCTACGAGCTGCTACGCGGCGTCGGCAACCTGTGCGTCGGCGCGGGCAACACCCCCCGCTACGACGCCCGCCGCATGGTCGACCTCCTCGTCGCAGGACTGCGTCACCAGTAGGGAGTCCCTCGAGTAGGCGCGACCCTCGGGCGACGATCCGGCTGGGTCCCAGGCTCTATTCGAGCAGTTCAGCGATCCGGCTGGAACTACGCCACCGGTTCCGGCAGGGACTCGCCCGTCTCCAGCAGGGTCTTGAGACTCGACAAGATGCTCGGCCAACCGCCGCTGATTCCGGCCAGGACAGAGCTGCCGGGCTCGAAACCGTCGTGGATGACAGTCAGTTTCACTGTTTCGCCCTGGGGTTCGATTTCGAACGTCACCTTCGAGCGGGGCTCGCGCGCCCAGGCCGCCACGTCTTCCGGGTGCATTTCGAAGGTGGTGGCGAAGGCGGGGTCGAAGGTGTGCCAGGTGTAGGAGAGCCGGGTGTAGGGATCTGCCTCCAGGACAACCTGTTCCGGATCCTTGCTGGACCAATCCCGTTGGTGCCAGACCATTTCCGAGCCGGGCTGCCAATCGGTATCGAAGCCGGCACCCCAGTAGCGGTTGGTGAAGGCGGGGTCGGTAAGGGCTTGCCAGAGCCGCTCCGGCGTCGTCTTGATGTAGGTGGTGTAGACGAATGCGTTGTCACTCATGGGGTTTGCCTCCAATGCTTGCTTCAGGTCGGCCAGCGCGTGGACGCGGGCGCGGTGGTAGCGGGTGATCCAGCGGTCGGCGATGGCGTTGATGGGTTCGGCATTGAGGTAGTGCAGTTTTTCGCGGCCGCTGCGACGAGTGGTGATCAAGTTGGCGGACTCGAGGACCGCGAGGTGCTTGCTCACCGATTGGCGGGCCATATCCAGTCCGGCGCACAGTTCGCGCAGGGTTTGGCCATTGCGCGCGTTGAGGCTGTCGAGCAGCCTTCTGCGGCTCGGATCGGCGAGCGCTCGAAATACCTCGTCCATGCCACCTTCTTCGTGATATGTAGCCATTAGGCTGCATATCCACACGATAGGCAGCCATTTGGCTGCATGTCAACCGTGACGTAGGCAAGAAATAGCATTGTCGCGGTGCAATGTAGTAGATATGCTACGAATCATCCCGACCTCACAACGGGAGGATGAGATGACCATGGGTGATGGCGTTGCGCTCGACGTCGAAAAACTGCGGATGCGGTACGGCACGACCGATGTCCTGCACGACGTGACATTCCAAGCTCGGCCGGGTGAAGTGCTGGTGCTCCTCGGCCCGAACGGCGCCGGTAAGACCACGACCATCGAAATTCTGGAGGGTTTCCGCATGCGCTCCGCGGGCCGTGTCGAGGTGCTCGGCATGGATCCGGCGCAAGGGAACGAAGCCTGGCGGGCGCGACTGGGTGTCGTCCTGCAATCGTGGCGCGACCACGCCAAATGGCGTGTGCGCGAACTACTTTCACACCTGGGTTCCTATTACGCGCCGTACGGCACGGATAAGATCCACAGGCCTTGGGACACAGACGAACTCATTGCCGCCGTCGGACTCACCGAGCAGGCCAACAGCAAGATCGGATCGCTGTCCGGCGGTCAGCGTCGTCGCATGGATGTCGCGATCGGCATTGTCGGCCGCCCGGAACTGCTGTTCCTCGACGAACCGACCGCGGGCTTCGACCCGCAGGCCCGTCGCGAATTCCATGATCTGGTCCATCAGCTCGCCGACGACCGGACCACCATCCTGCTCACCACCCACGATCTCGACGAGGCCGAGAAGCTCGCCGACCGCATCATGATCCTGGCCGGTGGCCGGATCATCGCCGACGGCTCGGCCGACGAACTGTCGCGTCGTATCGCGGGCGAGGCCGAAATCCGTTGGACCCACGATGGACAACGGTTCGTGCACACCACCGCGGAGTCGACCAAGTTCGTCTACGAACTGTTCAAGCAGCACGGCGACGAGATCGGCGAGCTCGAGGTGCGCCGCGCCTCGCTGGAGGACACGTATATGGCGCTGGTGCGGCAGTACGAGTCCGGCCGGCTCGAAACCGAGGTCCATTCCCTGGAGGAGGTCGCGCGGTGAATCCGATCGATGCCGCCGTGGGGGCCGGAACCCGGCGCGGACTGATCGAAATACGGCAATCGCTCACCAATGTGCAGGACCTGTGGGGCATGCTCTTCTGGCCGGTCGCCATGGTCATCGTGCTGTTCTTCATGCGCAACGCGACCTTCGAGGCGAGCGGCTTCGCACTCGGTTCACTGGCCCTGCCGAGCATCCTCGGCATGCTCGTCGCCTTCAACGGCATGTTCGGCATTGCCCAGATGCTGACCCTGGAACGCGAAGACGGAACACTGTTGCGCGCCAAGGCAACTCCGAACGGCATGGTCGGCTACCTGATCGGCAAGATCGTCACGACCGCGGGCTGGGTGGTCATCCCGTTCCTGATCGTGCTGATTCCGGGGCTGTTCCTGGTCGACGGCACGGCAATGGGCAGCATCGGTTCCTGGCTGGGCCTGATCGGCGTCGTCGCAATCGGCATGCTCGCGACCATGCCGATCGGCGCGGTGCTCGGATCGCTGTTCAGCAACCCGCGCAATATCGGCTTCGTCTCGCTGCCGATCATGGGCATCGTCGCGATCTCCGGCGTCTTCTACCCGATCACCTCGATGCCGGGCTGGTTGCAGGGCGTCGCGCAGGTGTTCCCCGTCTACTGGGTCGGGCTGGGCATGCGTTCGGCGATGCTGCCGGGCGATGCGGTCGCCATCGAGCTCGGCCATTCCTGGCGGCATCTGGAAACCATTGCTGTGCTGGGTGTCTGGGCGGTGGCCGGGCTGCTGCTCGCGCCGATTGTGCTGCGTAGGATGGCACGTCGCGAGTCCGGGTCGAACGTGGCGGCGCGCCGCGAGAAGGCGATTCAGCGTGCCTACTGAGGTCATCTACAACCGCATCGCCATGTTGCGGGCCGAGCGTGGCATCTCCCGGCGGGAGCTTGCCGAAGCGCTCGGCGTGCACTATCAGACGATCGGTTACCTCGAACGCGGCGAATACAGCCCCAGCCTGCATCTGGCATTGCGGATCGCGGCGTATTTCGAGGTCGCGGTGGAGGTGATCTTCTCGACCACCCCGTTCCCGCGCCTCGGCTCCGTCGATTCTGCGCGTGCTGCCCGGGACTGAGACTTACCGCCGCCCGGCGAACAGCTGATACACCGGAACCGGCTGCCCCGCCTCCGCACTGGCCGCGATCGCACGCCGCCACAGGCCCTGCGCCGCATGTGACAGCGTCGCGTCGACACCGACCTCCTCGCTGGCATCGATGATGTGCTGCGCCCCGGCATCCATCATCTTCAGACTCGCCAGGGTGCCCCAGCCACCCGCCTTCGCGGCGGCCGCGAAATCCTCGATGAAATACGGGTACGCGCCGGTCGCACGCAGCGCGAAGGGCAGGAACTGGTCGATGCTGTGACCGGACTTCTCGATCACCGCGAGCGCCTGATCGAAGGCGAGCATCCAGGGATGGAAAATGATCAAACCGGCCTGGTAGAAGACCTGCGCGAGACCGTCGTCCGCACCGAGGTATTCCTGCGGGCTCAGCGGACGCAGCAGTCCGGCGTGCGCGTCGAAGACCGCTTTCGGACCGCTGTAGAAGATGAACGATGACGGATGAGCGATATTGTCGCCCGCCGACATGACGCCGCCGGAAATGAATTCCGCCCCGTGCGAACGCACCCACTCGGCACCTTTGCGCGCCTTCTCCGGTGAATCCGAGGACAGATTGGCGATCACCTTGCCCGGCAAATGGTCGGTGGCCTGGCCCAATACGTCGTACATGGCGGCATAGTGGGTGAGGCTGAGCACGGTGACCGCATTGGCGTCCAACGCTTCGGCGACCGTGGCGGCCCGCTTCGCGCCGAGTTCGACCATGGCGTCGACCTTTTCGGTGCTGCGATTCCAGACCGTCACCTCGATACCGGCGTCCAGGAAGGCCCGGACCATGGCCTGGCCCATTGGACCGAGGCCGACTACGGAGACAGAGCCAGCGGTGGTCTGCTCGGACATATTGTGTCCCTTCAGTTCTCGTGTCGATTGGTGGCGACTGACCTTTCGAGCGACCTGCAAGTAGTCGCTACGGCCGACATCCATGGTCGTTGTCGCAGGTAGCGTCGGGAAGACCGAACGTTCAGGTGTGGTTGCTTACCTCGAGGTTCGAAATCAGTTCAGAAGGAGTGCGGTGGGCATGAGCAGTGACGCGGATCACGATGTGTGCGGCATGTCGGTGGCGATCGACGTCGTCGGCGGCAAATGGAAACTGCACCTGATGTGGGTGCTCGCCGCGGGTCCGCAGCGCTTCGGTCGGATACGCAAGCTGCTCACCGGCGTCAGCGAGAAGGTGCTCGCGGAAAATCTGCGTCACCTGGAGGCCAGCGGTGTGGTGCATCGTGAGGTCTTCCCCGAAGTCCCGCCGCGCGTCGAATACTCGCTCACGCCGCTGGGCGAAGAACTCGAAGTCGCCCTGCGCCCGCTCGAAGCCTGGGGTGATAAGCACCGCGACGAACTGCTCGGCAATGTGCTCGCCACGGCGGGCTAGGCATTCACAGGTTGTCGACGCCTATTTGTTCGCCGACGCGAGCGAGGAGCTGTGCCGCATCGGCGATCGAGCGGGCAGGGTCCGGTTCCAGATCGGCCAGGGCGTAGCAGGCGATGAAGCCTGCCGCTCGGATCTCATTGCGCGTCAATTGCGTTCGGCCGACGGCGGCAACCACCGGGACGCCCGCCTTGCGCGCTGCCTCGCAGACACCGATCGGGGCCTTGCCGTGCAGGCTCTGGGTATCGAGGGCTCCCTCGCCGGTGACGACCAGGGTGGCTCGATCGAGAAGTGTTGGGAAATCGAGGAGTTCGAGTACGACCTCGATGCCGCTGCGGACCTGCGCGCCGAGCACCGCGAGTGCGCCGAACCCGGTGCCGCCGGCCGCGCCCGCACCTGGAACCTCCGCGAATTCCGGCGCGACGACGGTGGCCCAATTCGTCAGTGCCGCTTCGAGAATCGACAGATCCGACGGTGTCGCACCCTTTTGTGGCGCATATACCGCGACCGCCCCGGTCGGGCCGAGTAGTGGGTTGTCCACATCACAGGCCAGAGTGAAGGTCGCCGTCGCGATCCCTGGATGCAATCCGGTGCGGTCCAGTCGCGCGGCACGCACCAGAGCCGCTCCGCCTGTGGATAATTCAGCGCCCTCGGCATCCAGGATTCGGGCACCGAGGGCCTGCAGCATGCCCGCTCCGCCATCGGTGGAGGCGCTGCCGCCCAAGCCGAGGACGATATCGGTTGCCCCTCGATTCAGCGCATGCGCGATGACGACACCGAGTCCGTAGGTGTCGGCTCTGAGCGGATCTGGTTGTCCCCCTGGTAGTTTCGTCAGTCCGACCGCTGCGGCCAGTTCGATCACGGCCGTGGTTCCGTGTACCGCATAGGCGGCGGTGTCGGGTGCGCCGGTTGGTCCGGGCGCATCGACCTCGATCCGTTCCCAGCCCGCTGCCACGAATGCGTCGACGGTTCCGTCACCGCCGTCCGCGACGGGCACCTGCCGGATCTCGGCATCCGGACGGGCGCGCGTGATGCCCGCGGCCAGGGCGGCCGCGACCGCGGGGGCGGTCAGCGAGCCCTTGAATTTGTCCGGGGCGAGCACTACCCGGGGAGCGGATGTCATCTCCACATTCTCGGGGGTGGTTCCGAAGGGCGCACGTGGTGCGCTTCGGGTCGGCTCCATTCGCGCACCACTCGCCGATCAACCTTGATCACGACATCTGCGACAGTTATCGTAATTTTGTCGCACCAAGTCGAGAAGGGGTCACCGATGACCGCACACCTGAATGCCGCCACCAACCTGTCCGCGCCGCAGGACGCCCCGATCGGGCCGGACACGCTGCTGTGGCGTTATGCCGGTGACCTGCGGTTACTCCTGGTGGCAGCGCCGTATGGCCTTTTGGAATTGATGCATCCCGGCCTCGGCGCGGGGGTGACCGATCATTCGGATTTCTTCGGCGATCCGTGGGATCGTGTGCTGCGATCGATTCCGGAAATCCTCGGTACCGTCTACGACCCGGTCGAGCAGGGCACCGGCGCGCGGGTGCGCGACTACCACCGCGATATCGGCGGTGCCGATGAGCACGGCCACCGCTACCACGCCCTCAACCCCGACATCTACTACTGGGCCCACGCCACCATGGTCCAGGCGGTCATCGACGTGGCCGACGTATTCGGCGAGGGCCTGACCGACACCGAACGCGAACTGCTCTACCAGCAGACCAAGACCTGGTACCGGCGCTACGGGGTCAGCGACCGCCCGATGCCCGACGACTACACCGCCTTCCAGCAGTATTTCCACACCACCTGCCGCGACGTACTGGAAAACACTCCCGCCGCCGCCTGGCTCACCCGGCAACTCAGCCTCACCAGCGGCATGCGGCTGCCGTATCTACCGCAACCGGTCGAACGGCTGCTGCGGCCGCTGATCATGTCCGAATATCGGGTCATCACAACCGCATTGCTGCCCGAACCGGCCCGTGCGACCCTAGGCCTGCGCTACACAAAGGCTGACCAGGCCCGGTTCCGTGCGACTGCCGCCCTGGTGCGCAAGACCTGGTCGTTGATTCCCGAGCCCCTGCGCTATCACCCACGCGCCCGCGCGGGTATGCGCCATGCGCGCGCCCTCGGGCAGGATTGACCCCATGCGCAGTGCTCGGCAGACCGCCGCCTTCGGTATCGACGCAGTCGCTGTCGATACCGAAGGCGACCCGCAGGCCACCCGGATCATCGACGCGGCTCTGGCCGAGTTCCGCGACCACGGCATCGACCGGGTGCGCATGGAACACATCGCCCGCCGCGCCGGCCTGCACCGCGCCACCGTCTACCGAGCATTCCCCAGCAAGGACGCCCTGCTCACCACCGCATTGACCAGTTGGCTACAGCGCGTGCTCTCGGATATCACCACCGCGGTCGCCGACCACACCGATATTCGTGACCGCGCCGCCGAAGGCTTCGCCATCGCCTTGCGAACCCTGCGCGACGACCCCCTCACCAACCGCATCCTGCTCGCCGACGAGGGTGGCAAACCCTTCGTAATCACCTACGGCGCAACACTTCTGGCAACCGCGCGCACCTTTTTCGCCGAACAACTCCGCGCCGCCGACGACACCGGCGACATCGACCCCGACGCCGCCGCCGAAATCGCCGCCCGCCTCTCCCTGACCCTGCTCCTCATCCCCGACAGCATCTTCCCCCTCGACACCGACGACGACGCCCGCACCTTCGCCCGCAACCACCTCATCCCCACGGCCACCGGA
This sequence comes from Nocardia sp. NPDC102475, assembly GCF_055584605.1. Classification (NCBI taxonomy): domain Bacteria; kingdom Bacillati; phylum Actinomycetota; class Actinomycetes; order Mycobacteriales; family Nocardiaceae; genus Nocardia; species Nocardia sp. NPDC102475. Next base: position 163,655 of record NZ_JBVJLS010000014.1, read on the forward strand.
TAACCAGAACCGGCGGCGTAGTTGTACGTGTCTATGACCGGGCGGGGATGCCGAGTTCGTCGAGTAGACCCCGGACGCGGTTTTCGATGTCGTCGCGGATGGGGCGAACGGCGTCGATGCCTTGGCCTGCGGGGTCGTCGAGTTTCCAGTCCAGATACTGCTTGCCGGGGAAGTAGGGGCAGGCGTCGCCGCAGCCCATGGTGATGACGACGTCGGATTCCTGCACGGCATCGACGGTGAGGATCTTGGGGATCTCGGTGGAGATGTCGATCCCGATCTCGCACATTGCGTCGATGGCGGCAGGGTTGACCTGGTCGGCGGGCGCGGATCCGGCAGAGCGGACTTCGACCAGGTCGCCGGCGAGGTGGGTGAGGAATGCCGCGGCCATTTGGGAGCGTCCGGCGTTGTGGACGCAGACGAACAGCACGCTGGGTTTGGATGTCATCGGCGGAGTGCGTCTTTCAGGCGGGACCGGTCACGGGGTGCGGTGCGTCGATGTTTTCGGCTGGTGCCGGGTCGGGGTAGAGCAGCCCGATCAGGGCGAATCCGGAACCGGCGCCGAGGATTTGGGCGGCGATGAATGCGGGCACCGAGGTGGGGGCGATACCGGCGAATGTGTCGGAGAAGATCCGGCCGACCGTGACGGCTGGGTTGGCGAAGGAAGTGGAGCTGGTGAACCAGTAGGCCGCACCGATGTAGGCGGCCACCGCCGCGGCAGACATCGCGGCGCGGCCGGTGCGGGCGAGGGCGAAGATGACCGCGATCAGCCCGGCCGTGGCCACCACCTCTGCGACCAAGTGTCCGGTGGTGACGCGGTGGTGTGTGGAGATCTGGACGGCACGCTGGTCGAACATGATGTTGGCCAGTACCGCTCCGGCCATCCCGCCGAGGACCTGCGCGCCGATGTAAGCGGAGAGGTCGGTAGCGGTGAGTCCGATACCACGGCGGCGTCCGGCCCACCAATCCGCGACCGAGACAACGGGATTGAAGTGCGCTCCGGATACCGGGCCGAGTATCAGGATCAAAACGCCGAGCGCGAAAACGGTCGCGGTCGAGTTCTCCAGCAACTGCACGCCGCTGTCTCGAGGTGAGAGCTGTTGGGCGGTGATGCCGGAACCGACTACCGCGCAGACCAGCAGCGCGGTGCCGACGAACTCGGCCAGCAGCCGCCGCGACAGTGCACTCATCGAGCGATCCCCTCGGGTAGCGCGATGTCCAGAAACTGCGAAAGCTGGTGCAGGGCGGCGGGTTCGACGCGGTAGTACACCCACGACCCGCGCCGTTCGCTCGACAACAGCCCCGCCTCTCGCAGCACCTTCAGGTGGTGGGAGATGGTGGGCTGGGAGACGTCGAATCCCGCGGAGACATCGCATACGCAGGCTTCCTGGCCGGTGTGGCCGGCCACCACCGATAGCAGGCGCAGCCGGACCGGGTCCGACAACGCCTTGAACACCGCCGCCAGATCAGCGGCGGCCTGTGCGGTCAAGGGTTGGCGAGACAGGGACGTGACCTCACACGCGGGTGAGGTCACGTCGGTCAGCGGAAGCTCTCGATTCGACACGCATCGATATTGATGGTTATCGAATCCGAGGGCAAACGAACAGCAGATGAACGAACCGGCGAAGGGTCAGCTGCAGCAGGATGCGCCGGAGGCGACGGCATCCTTCTTGGCGTCACCGGCGCAGCACGCCCCCTCGGCGACGGCGTCCTCGGCGGTGCCGCAGCACACCGCCACCGCATGCTCGTCGTCGACCGTCTCGCCGGTGGCGAGTTGCGGTGCGGTGCCGAAGGTTTCGCTGTCGGCGAGCACGGTGTAGACCTCCCAGCGCTCGGCATCCGGGGCGGTGACCCACACCTTGTCCTGGGTGGCGAAGCAACACGTGGTCGCGATCTGCTCCTCGGTGAACAGCCCCGCCGTAGACAGGCGCGCGATCTCGGCATGCACCCGATCGCTGGATTCCACCTCGACGCCGAGGTGATTGAGGCTGCCGCCATGGCCGGGATTCTCGATCAACACGAGCTTGACCGGCGGTTCTGCGATGGCGAAGTTGGCGTAACCCGGCTTGCGCTTGGCGGGTTCGGTATTGAACAGGGTCGAATAGAACTGGACCGCCTGATCGACGTCGTCGACGTTGAGGGCGAGTTGGATGCGGGACATGAGAACCTACCTCCACTTGTGAGACATATGTCGAAAACCTTACGAGATCGAGTCTGCACCACCTTTTCGACATATGTCAACAAGGTGGCTACAGTTGATTACATGCCAAAGGCACTGCCCGTGATCGACATGTCCGCCCCTGTCTGCTGCGCCCCCGTCGCGGCCGCACCGATCGACGACACCGCCGCGTTGGAAATAGCGCTGCGGCTCAAAGCCATCGCCGAACCCGTCCGCGTCAAACTGCTGTCCCTGCTGCTCACCAGCCCCGCCGGTGCGGAGAACACCGGCGATCTCGCCCAGGCGATCGGACTGGCCGAATCCACCACCAGTCACCACCTGGGCCAGCTGCGAAAAGCGGGCTTGGTCGAGACGGAACGCCGGGGCATGAACACCTACCATCGCGCACTGCGCGACGCCCTCGCAGCGCTGTGCCTGGTCCTGGACCCCAACTGCTGCCGCTGAACCGGCATTCCTGGGAGGCCACCGGCGAAGCTGTGGCCACCGTTCGGCGGCCTAGGGTGCCGAACATGATGCCGACTGGATAGAGCGCACTACAGCCGAGCAGGGATAGGTGCGCAAGTAGCTTGCCGAAGCCAGGCGAGTCGGATCCTGCACCACGGTATCCGCGTCGCCCGGTATGTCCTCACCCTGCGCCTCGGCTGTTCGGTTGCGATCTCGATTTTCGGCTCTGCTGCAACGGTTTCCAAGGCTTCGACTCCACCGCGTTCGGCTTTCCGGAGGATCGCCGTGACTTCGTCATGCGCCCCGTTCTTCATAGCCGCCCATCGCAACGGTGCGACGAGAACGAACCCGCGCGGCGCGCATCAGGCCATTACGACGAGATCGGCTCGCGCGACGGTCACGTCGTCGATCGCGAAGTCATGGCCGGTATGCAGGTGCTGAATGGACTCCAAAGAAAAGAGAGCAGTGCTCTTGACTTGGTGCGAACAGGTGTGGAACACTGATCTCAACAGAGAGCAGTGCTCACAAAGGGAGTAGGAAAATGAACGCCAGCGCCCGCTACCTCGCCCCGACCGGCATGGACCCGATCATGAACAAGATTGCCAACTGGCTGCCTCGCCTCGGCATCAGCGTTATGGGGTCGCGGCTGTTGGCTGTGCGCGGACGTAAGAGTGGCGAATGGCGCACCACCATGGTCAATCTGATGACCGATACCGATGGCACGCGCTACCTGGTCGCGCCGCGCGGCCACACCCAGTGGGTGCGGAACCTGCGCGTCGCGGGCGATGGTGAACTGCGGCTGGGCCGCAAGGTCGAGGTGTTCACCGCGACCGAAGTGGCCGACGAGGACAAGGTGCCGATGCTGCGCCTCTACCTGCAGAAGTGGGGCTGGGAGGTCGGCAAGTTCTTCGAGGGTGTCACCAAGGACGCCACCGATGCGGAGCTCGCCGAGATCGCCCCGGGCTTCCCGGTCTTCCGACTCGCCTAGTGCGACAAGCCGATCCGGTCAGCCGACCCTTTCGAGCGACCTGCAAGCAGTCGCTAGCCGACCCTTTCGAGCGACCTGCAAGCAGTCGCTAGCGGTGGATCAGGAATTCGATGGCCGCGGCATAACCCTGAATCCCCATCCCGGCCACCACCGCGGTGGCGATGGGGGAGACGTAGGAGTGATGCCGGAACTCCTCGCGCGCATGCACATTGCTGATGTGCACCTCGACGATCGGGAGTTCCGGAATCACCAGCGCATCACGCAGCGCGACCGAAGTATGCGTGAGCCCGCCGGGATTGATGACAATCCCGGACTCGACGCCGCGCGCCCGGTGGATCCGATCGATCAGCGCTCCTTCGGAATTCGACTGGAACGCATCGATCTCGCGGCCGTACCGGGCGGCGGTCTGCCGGCACAAATGCACGACATCATCGAGCGTGGCCGACCCGTAGACCTCCGGCTGGCGGGTGCCGAGCATATTGAGGTTCGGGCCGTTGAGAACCAGGATCGGGCCGGGTGTCGACATGGCTTAGACACTAGCCCGCCCAGTTCAGAGTCCCTGTGGACCTTCCGACCGCAGGTCGTCCACTTTCCGCATGGCGGTGCGCAACTCCTCGAGCCAGGCCTCGGCATGTTTGCCCGCCAACTTCACCGTCCATGCCAGCGCGTCCGCGCGCGAGCGTGCCACACCGGAATCGACGAGTGTGTCGAGCACCTTGCGCTCCGGCTGCCGCAGTCGCGTCATCACCGGAACCGCCAAGTGCGTGAACATGATTCGTTCGCCGTCCACCGAGACGCCCCACGCGACGCTGCGGCCGTAGCGGCGCTGGGCCTCGTTCGCGATCTGCATGCGAGCCGGGCGGGTGGTCTCGCGGAAGCGGGCGACGGCGCCCTCCTTCGTCGCGGCCGGGACTTCCTCGGCGGGAGTGTCTTCCTTTTCCGATACCGGGGCCGGGAGCTCACCGATAACCACGATCTCGTCCCGGTCGATTTCGATGACGGGCGGCCCGGCGAACCAGTCGCTCGGCAACCTTCCGGCGAACCAGTCCGGGGCGTCTGCGGGATCCGGTAGATCGGCCTGCTGCCAGCCGCCCGGTCGTCCGAAGCCGCGTCCCCGATGCTCGTGCCTCATTGGGATTCACCTACTTACTGTGGTGCCTGTATCTCATTGATTACAAGATTACGTCGCAAAGCGCGCGCGTGGTTCCGCTCTGCGCGAACGGTTTCGCCCACCGGCCGTGCGGGTACGCCAGACAAAGGTGTGTGCTGGTCAACGAGGCCCTGCGCGATCGAAACGCGGACGCGGGCCGCCGAAACGCCGACGTGGACCGTTTTCTGACAAGTTCGTGTTCCGGCCGGTACGGTTGCGGCGCCGGGTGTCGCAACGGGACCGGAGAACGTCCATGATCGACCAACCGGAGCACGGGCTTCGGGCGCGATCGGAGATACTGAGCATGGGTAACGTCCGGCCGGCGCGGTGCAGCGGGCAGCTAATTTCAGGTACGGTGGTCTTGTTACTGGAGTGACAAGAGTAAAGAGTGGGCGACATGGATGTGTGGGGATCCCGCCGCTATCGCGTCCGGGGCGCAATCGCACTCTCGGGGGTGGTGGCGCTGGCTATCGCAATTGGGGCTTGTGGTTCGGATGCGAAGCGCAATGAAGCCGAGTACGTCGTTGATCGCTTCACCCAACTGCTCGACGAGCAGAACTACGCCAAGGCGGCGGAGCTCACCTCTTATCCCACGGCCGCATCCGCAACGCTGAAACAAATGTTCGCCGGATTGCAGCCCGGCAAGGTCGACTACCAGAAAACCCAGTTCATCGACCTGGACCGCGAGGCGGGCCTGTTCAGCATGGATGTCGCCTGGAACTTCGGCGAGAACAAGACCTGGCGATACAGCCTGCAGGGCAACGTGCGGAAGTTGGCGATCGGCTGGCGCATCTCCTGGGATCCCGCCGTCGTCATGCCGCAACTGGACCACAACCGCACGGTCCGGCTCGTGCGCACTACGCCCACGCCGCCGCCGCGGGTCAAGGACATCGTCGGCGACCCGCTGATGACCGAGCAGGTCATCAATGTGGTCAAACTCGATCCCGCCAAGACGACCGATCCGGTGGCCTCGACCGATGCGCTGGCCAAGGCCATCGAACCGGTCGCGCCGTTGATCACCGGACCGTCGCTGATGCAGCAGCTGTCGACCTCGCAGGGCAAGCCGATCATCGCGGTGAATCTGCGTGAACCCGATTTCGCGATCCTGGAATCCGCGCTGGCCCGGGTGCCCGGTGTGGTCACGGAGAAGCAGCCGCGGCTGATCTCCGCCGACCGCCGGACCTGGTCGCCGATGCTGGACGCGCTGCGCAAGGTGTGGCAGGACAGCCAGGATCTGCACTCCGGTTGGGGCGTGCAGATTTTCGAACAGGACGGACGTTTCGTCGGCCAGATCGCCGGTTACCAGGGCCCTCCCGGTCCGGATATCGCGGCCACCATGGATCAGCGCCTACAGCGCGCCGCCGAGGATGCGGTGGTGAGCGTCGGGACGCCCGCATCGATCGTGGCGATCCAGCCGTCCAGCGGCGCGGTCGTGGCGGTGGCGCAGAATACGCAGGCCAGCGAGCACGGTTCGGTCGCGTTCACCGGGCTATATCCGGTCGGCACCAATATCGATCTGTTCCGCAGTGTCGCCTCGGTGCTGAAGAACAAGGCACCACAGGACGTCTCGGTGCAGGATGCGGCCGAATCCGCACCGAATCTCGGCGTCGGCGTCGATTACAAGGTGCCGGGACTGGACGAGGTGACCGGCCGGGTCGCGATCGCGGGCCGCAGTGCCGAGCAGGTGCGCCAGGGTGGTGGTACGGATGCGGTGCTGGCCAGCCCATTCGGCATGGCGATCGCCGCGGCCGCCATCGCACGCGGGCAGGTGCCGCCGCCGATGATCGAGGCCGGACACCCGAGCGCCACGGACGCGCAGGTCCCCGAGATGTCACCGGAACTCACCGATCGGCTGCGCGCGATGTTGCGCGACGGCGCGGGCCGACCGGAGTTCGCGCCGCTGCGGCCCTACCGCGATGTCATCGGTTTCATGGCAACCGCGGGCCACGACAGTTGGCTCATCGCGAATGCCGGGGATCTGGCCCTCGCGATTCACATCAATGACGCCGACAGCGGCGACGCGACCGCGCGGATGGCGGCCAGGTTGTTCCAATCGCTGGCCCATCCGGAACCGTGATCAGTTGATGGCCTTGATGGCCCCGCGCCAGCCGAGCAGGAACAGCGCGAGCACACATGCCGCGACGATGATGAAACTGAATGCCGTGCCCTGACCGCCGATCACGCGCAGCAGCATGCCGCCACCGAGGGTGCCGAGCCAGACCAGCACTCCAGTGGGCCACAGGGCGGTTCCGTCGAAGTGCCCCTTTACCCGGCTGGCCACGGCGACCGCAAGCACCCAGCCGATCGCCAGCCCGATCGCGAACGGCCACACCGTCTTCAGCAGTCCGGTGAGTACCGCCTCGTCATGGCTGCGCCGCCCGATCGCGCAGAACAAGATCACCAGCAGTGCGTCCACCACCAACGGCACCAGTTTTCTCACGCTGGCCAGCGTAGTAGTGCCCGCATCCGTCGTTGCGATGCGACCACTGCGGCACTCCTAGCTAACCGACCAATCTTGTCCGGCGTACGTCGGTTTCTGAACCATGCGCACATTGCCGACCACGACGGAGCGAGTCTTACGAGCGACGTTCGCGGCCCGCGAGACACCAGGGGGCCGCGAACACGCGGCGCCGCAGGCGCTGCCGAATGTCACAGGCGGCGCTGTTCGAACTCCTTCTCGAATTCGGCATCATCGGCCTGCGGAGTGCGGAAGAGGAAGGCGAAGACGATCCAGCCGATGATCGCGACCAGGACGAAGCTCACCAGGCGGTAGACGAAGGCGGCGGCGACGGCCTGGGAGGCGGGCAGGGCCGCACCGGCGGTCAGGCCGTAGATGAGGGTCGCGTCGACATAGACGATGCCGCCGGGTGCGAACGGGATCGAGCCGACGGCCTTGCCCACGGTGAATGCGATCAGCAGACCGGCCAGCTTCGGATCGGCACCGATCGCGTAGCAGGCGGCGCCGAGACAGGCCACATCGGCGAAGCGGTGCACCAGTGCCCAACCCGCGACCATCGCCCCGTCGCGCTTGCCGAGATCCACCGATTCCAGCTGCGAGAGCACATCGGCGATCTTGTTCATGCCCTGCTTGGCGGGGCGTTTGCGGATCCGGTTGAGCAGCGCTAGCCCGCGGCGCAGCACGGCTTCCAGCGCGCCCGGATTCTTCGACAGGTGGTTGCCCGCCCACACCAGCGCGATCACACCGGCCAGCGACAATATGAGCTTGAACGGCCCGACCCGGTCGCCCACCAGCAGCGCACCACCGACGCCGAGCAGTGCCAGTCCGGCGGTCGCGATCACACCGGACATCACCAACTGCCAGGAGGCGACGATCGGATTCGCACCCCACCGGCGGGTCTGGCGATAAGTGAAGGTGGTGGAGAACACCTGTCCGGCAGGCAGCGTCACCGACATGGCGGTTGCGCCGTAGACGACGGCGACGGATTTGTGCTGACGGACCTCGACGCCGCCCGCATGCAGCAGTTGCTTCTGCACCCGGCTGAATCCGCTCATCGACAGTGCCTGCAACCAGATACAGGCGGCGACCCAGCCCCAATGAATTTCGGTGAGGTTATTCCAGGAATCGTGTAAGCGTGGCCAGAGGTAGTAGCCCTCGCCGATCAGCAATGCCAGTAGGGCGATGCCTGCGACCCATTTGACCCACCAGAATTTGCTCCGGCGACCACGTTTCGCCGGTCTATCGGGGCCGTCGGACGGCTGCGGCGCAGGCTCGCCGGCTAGTTCCCCATTGGCCGTCACGCGGTCAGCCTAACGAACCGACTGTTTCGCTGTCTGCATCGACGTGCGGATCCGTCCCATCCTTCGGCCAGGCCAGCCTGGTCTTTCGTCGCCGCCCGCGCAGCTGGACTTCCTCGCCCGTCAGCCAAAAGTCCTGCTCACTTTCATCGGCGAAATACAGCGCGCTGCCCGAGGCGAGCACGCGGCCGGGTTGATCCTTTGCCAGTTCGGTCAGGCGTGATGCCTCGTTCACCGGATCGCCGATCACGGTGTATTCGAAACGGTTTGCGGCGCCGATATTTCCGGCGACGGCCAGGCCCGCCGAAACTCCGATACCGATATCGAGTCCGGGCACCTCGCGCAGGACTTCGCGCAATTCACGGGCGGCGGCCAGGGCCGCGGTCGGTGCATCCGGGCGGTCCAGCGGCGCGCCGAAGATCGCCAATGCGGCGTCGCCGACGAATTTGTTGACGAAGCCGTGGTGCCGGTCGATGACGTCGACCACGATGCGGAAGAACTCGTTGAGCAGGCTGACCACCTCGGTCGGCGGTCGCTCCGCGGCAGTCGCGGTGGACCCGACCATATCGACGAACAGCACAGCCACGAATCGGGTCTCGCCGCCGAGTTCGGTGCCGTAGTCGAGTGCGCGCTGCGCCACCTCCTCGCCGACATGCTGGCCGAAAAGTTCTTGCAGCTGGCGGCGCTTGGCGGCCTCTTCCATCATGCGGTTGAAGCCGACCTGCAACAGTCCGATCTCACTGCCGTCGAACACCTCGACCTGCACGTCGCGGGCGCCCTCCTGCACCCGGTCGATGGCCTGGCTGAGCTGGCGCACCGGGTCGGAGATGCTCGATCCGGTCAGCATCGACAGCGCCAGCGCCTGCATGATCACCACACCGCACAGCAGCAGAATCGAGATGGCCAGCGATTGCGCGGAGAACTTCACGTCCGAGGAGATTTGGGTGACGCACAGCAGCACGATGGCGATGGTGGGCGCGAAGGTGCCCATACCCCAGGTCATCCCCATCCTGGTGCCAACGCCCGGTGTCAGCGTGTGGTCGAACGAGCCCTCGGTGAGGGCCTGAGCGGCGACCGGGCGCAGAATTCGTTCGCCGAGCATGTAGGTGAAGCCGAAGACGATCGTCGCGGCCATACATTCGGTGACGATGACCGCGCCCGCCAGCTCCGGCGCGTCCACGATGATGGTGGCCGCCAGGATGGCGCCGCCGATCAACCACAGCACCAGATGCAGCATCGCCTGGCGCAGCGGCGCGTGCAGTGCGGCCATCTGCTCTTGGTGGCTGGGCGGCCCACCGCGCATCTGCCAGCGCATGACCGGACGCAGCATCAGCGCCGAAGCGGCCAGGCTCAGCAAACCACCGGTGGTGAAAACCAGGCCGGGAATCACCAGGCCGGTGCGTCGCGCACCGGCCGCCTCACCTTCGGGAACCGGGAGTCCATATTGGATGAACGCCCACACCAGGACCGCGCCGAAGGCGTTGGCCAACAGCATCGATGTCAGGTACAGCGGCCAGCGCGTTCGCATGGTCTGTTTGACCGCTTCCAAGGGCGCTGACACGATGACCAATCTAGCGTTCAGCTCATCCGAGCATGTCCGCGGCGCTCTGCGGCCATTAGGCTCGCGGAGGTGACCGACCAGAAGGTTAGTGCTCTCGGAAAAGCCACTGCTGCGCGGTCGGCTGCTGATTCTGTACATCCGTTCGTCCGAGTTTCCGCCGAGTGGGCGTGGCGGCTGCTGGTGATGTTCGCCGCGCTGATCGCGATCACGATGGTCGTGCAGAAGTTGGCGACGGTGGTGATACCGCTCGCCATCGGCCTATTGGCCGCCGCAATGCTGGCGCCGCTGGTGGATTGGATGCAGCGGCTCGGGGTGCCCAGGTCGGTGGGGGTCCTCGTCGCGCTGGTCGGATCGCTCGGGGTGGTCGCGGGAATCATGACCTTCGTCGTCGAGCAGTTCATCGAGGGCGTACCGCAGCTGTCCGACGAAATCACCCACAGCGTCCACGAGATTCAGGACTGGCTGATCAACGGTCCGCTGCATCTGAGCAATGAGCAGATTCGGAATGCGGGCGACACGATCGTCAAAACGATCCAATCGAACAGGGAAGGTCTCACCAGCGGGGCATTGACCACCGCGACGGTGATCGGGCACGTTCTCACCGGCGCGTTCCTGACCCTGTTCATTCTGATCTTCTTCCTTTACGGCGGCGATCAGATCTGGCACTTCGTCACCCGGATCGTGCCGACCCCGCATCGGGAAAAGGTGCGCACCGCAGGGCAACTCGGCTTCGGCACGCTGGTCGGATTCGTCCGCGCGACGGTGGTGGTGGCGCTCGTCGATGCCATCGGCATCGGTGCCGGTCTAGCGATTCTCGGGGTGCCGCTGGCATTGCCGTTGGCATCGCTGGTGTTCATCAGCGCGTTCATCCCGATCGTCGGTGCATTCCTGGCCGGGACCATCGCGGTATTCATCGCATTGGTGACCAAGGGCTGGGTGACCGCGGTTATCGTGCTCGGCATCATCATCGCGGTGATGCAGCTGGAAAGCCATGTGCTGCAACCATTGCTGCTCGGTCGGGCGGTGAGCATCCATCCGCTCGCGGTGGTGCTGGCCATTGCCGCGGGCCTCGTGCTCGGCGGGATCGCGGGCGCTCTGTTGGCGGTGCCGTTCGTCGCGGTGATGAATACCGCGATTCGCTCGCTGCTGTCGGAGAGTCCGGAGGAGGCGTTCGAGGAACTGCACACCGGCGACGGGGGTCGATTTGCGGTGGAGCCGGATGAACCGGAGGCCGGCCGGTTCGATGTGGATGCGGTGCTGACCAAGGAGATGCACCGGGAGGACCGTTCGGATGACTCGGCCGGGCCCGACTGAGGCCGGCGCGGCCGAGCTGAGCGCTGACGATGCGGCGACCGCGCCGCTGTGGCGTGCCGTGCAGGCATTGCGGCTGGTCACGCTGCTCTATGCGGTCGGTCAGCAGATCGCCTCGGTGCAGTACTACCAGAATCAGCAGCTGAGCTGGGTACTGATCGCCGTGATGGCGGTGTGGTCCGGTGCGTCGGCATTCATGTTGTCGCAGTGGCACTTTCCCGATGTGGCGCGGCTGCGGTCGTGGGTGGTGATCGGGGATCACGTGGTGGTGATCGCGCTGATCGCCTCGACCCGGTTGGTCGCCGATTACGGCTGGTACCACGGGCATCAGACGCTGCCGACCACACTGTGGGTCGCCAATGCCGTTGTCTCCGCGGCGATTCTGCGTGGTCCGCTCGCCGGTGTGCTCTCTGGGCTGCTGATAGCGGCGGTCATCGTGACGGTGCGCGAGCAGTGGGGCCAGGATGTGTGGGCCGATGCGACCGCGCCGGTGCTCGTCTCCATCGGGCTGGCGCTCGGACTGGCCGCAAATACCGCGCGTCGGGCGCAGGGGCAGCTGGAACGGGCCGTTCGGTTGACCGCGGCGGCCGAGGAACGGGAACGGCTGGCTCGTGAGGTGCACGACGGCGTGCTGCAGGTGCTCAGCTACATCAAGCGGCGCGGTAACGAGATCGGCGGTCCCACCGAGGAATTGGCGCAGCGGGCGGCGGAACAGGAAGTGGCGCTGCGGGTTTTGATCTCCGAACAGGGTAGGCACGGGGATACCGGTGGTGCGGATGTCGATCTGCGGCCGCTGCTGACGGTGCACGCGACGCCGTCGGTGTTCGTTTCGACGCCGGGTGAGCCGGTGCGGGTCGGGCGTTGGATGGCGGGGGAGCTCGCTGCGGCGGTGGCGAACGCGCTGTCCAATGTCGGGTTGCATGCGGGGCCGGATGCGAAAGCTTATGTGCTGCTGGAGGATACCGGTGACGAGCTGATCATCAGCGTGCGCGATGACGGTGTCGGGATTGCCCCGGGGCGCTTGGAAGAGGCGGAAGCCGAGGGGCGCATGGGGGTTTCACGATCCATTATCGGTCGCATCGAGACGTTGGGGGGAACGGCGGTGTTGCTGACCGAGGAGGCTGGTGGGGTTGGGTTCGGTACCGAGTGGGAGTTTCGGGTGCCGCGTTCGGACGCTGCCGCGTGAACTCACCGCAGCCGTGCTGGCGGGAGTCGGTGTCTCCGGGCGTTCGAGCGCGGAGGAGGACACTGTGACCAGTGGTAATGCGGCCGAAGCGATTCTTACCCCTGGCTGCCCAGGTGCTCGAGCGAGCGGCGGAGGACGTGGTGACCAGTGGTGCTGCGGCCGGGGCGATCCGGTCATCGATTGTCCGAGCTGGCCAGGTGCCCGAGCACGTAGGAGGACGTGGTGACCAGTGATGGTGCGGCCGGGGCGATCCGGTCATCGATTGTCCGAGCTGGCCAGGTGCCCGAGCACGTAGGAGGACGATGTGACCAGCGATGATGCGGCCGGGGCGATTTCGGTGATGGTGGTGGACGACCATCCGATGTGGCGGGATGGGGTCTCCCGTGATCTGGCCGAGGCGGGGTTCGTGGTTGCGGCGACGGCGGATGGGGTGGGGTCGGCTACTCGGCGGGCGGCGGCGGTGCGGCCTGCGGTGGTGTTGATGGATATGCAGTTGCCCGATGGGAATGGGGCGCAGGCGACCGCGGAGGTACTGCGAGTGTCGCCGGAGAGCCGGGTGCTCGTGTTGTCGGCGTCGGCCGAGCGCGCCGATGTGCTGGATGCGATCAAGGCAGGGGCATCGGGTTATCTGGTGAAGAGTGCGTCCGCGAGCGAGTTGATCGAGGCGGTGCGGGCCACAGCGGCTGGGCAACCGGTGTTCACGCCAGGGCTGGCCGGGCTGGTGCTCGGTGAGTATCGGCGGATGGCGACCGCGCCGGTCCAACCGGATGAACCGCATCGGCCCGCGCTCACCGAGCGGGAGACCGAAGTCTTACGGATGGTGGCGAAAGGCTTGTCCGCCAAGCAGATTGCGTCGCGGCTGGGGCTCAGCCATCGAACCGTGGAGAACCATGTGCAGGCGACATTGCGGAAGTTGCAGCTGGCCAACCGGGTTGAACTGACTCGCTATGCGATCGAGCAGGGGCTGGAGTAGGTGCGCAACGGTTCTCGGATACGTGGCCGGAACGAAATTCCGAAGACGTGCCGCAATGGGTTTCTCGAGCAGGTGGCCGCAACGGTTCTCGATTAGCGCAATAGTTCCCGATTAGGTGGCGCAACGGTTCCCGGCTCCTGCCCGGCGGTTCGCGGTCCCCAGAGGCGATCCGCGCCCTGATCATCCTGTAGGGGTCAATATGTCAGGCGGTGCAGTAGAAGCACTCGCCGTCCTACACCGGGCACCCCTTCTCGCTAGTGGGCACCTTGTACATGAGGTGCGCACTAGTTGGCCGGGGTACCCGGTGGGCGGGCTCGTCCTCCGGCGCGGGTCGTCGTCTCGGTGCCCGGTGGCGCAATGGAGTGCCCCAGGGGCTCCAGGGAATGCGCGGGCCTGGTTCGCCGACGCACCTGTGTCATGAGCGGGAAACGGTCTGGATCTGTGCGGAAATCGGCGGGAGTGGTGCGGGGTGCCCGGTGGCTTCAGGATGTGCGGGCTTGGTTCGCCTGTGCACCTGCGTGATGAGCGCGGAAACGGTCTGGATCTGTGCGGAGATCGGCGGGAGTGGTGCGGGGTGCCCGGTGGCTTCAGGATGTGCGGGCTTGGTTCGCCGACGCACCTGTGTCATGAGCGGGAAACGGTCTGGATCCGCGCGGAAATCGGCGGGAGTGGTGCGGGGTGCCCGGTGGCTTCAGGATGTGCGGGCTTGGGTCGCCTGTGCACCTGTGTGATGAGCGCGGAAACGGTCTGGATCTGCGCGGAAATCGGCGGGATCACGCCCGAGGGGAGGGGGACTCGGGGATTGCCCTGATGCGTGGCGGGTGGTGGGCTCGGTAATCTCGGATTCATGGGTGGCCCCGAATCGGTATCCAACAGTGTCGGCTCCGGTGACGTGGTCGGCGATCGTGCGTTGCGTGTTTCCGATGCCGAACGCGAACATGTCGGTCAACTGCTGCAGCGCGCCGTCGGGCTCGGCATGCTCTCCCTCGGGGAGTTCACCGAGCGGATGGATACCGCGCTGGCCGCCAAGACCCGCGGTGAACTCAATGCCGTGCTGGTCGACCTGCCCGGCGTGCGACTCGTCGGCCAGCCCGCCGCGCCGCCCTCGACATTCGTGAATTCCTCGCCGGCCTTCACGAAGCGGGTGTCACCGCCGCCCTCGGTCCCGTCGCAGATCACGCCGGGGAATGTGATCCGCAGCCGTCTGTCCGGGGTCAATCGCCGCGGTCCCTGGCAGGTGGCGCCCGCACTGCATCTGAACAACTGGCTCTCCGGCGTCACGCTCGATTTCACCGAGGCGATCATGTCCACCCAGGTCGTCGAGGTGCACGTCGACGACTATCTCAGCTCACTCACCCTGATCGTCCCCGCCGAGGCCACCGTCGACCTCAACGCCGTCGACCTGATCGGCTCCAGCGTCAACAACAAGGTCCGCACCGGCCCACCACTCGGCCCACTGCACGTCGTCGTACAAGGCCGAATCCGCTTCGGCTCGATAACCGCCAAACACTCTTTACGCGCCCAATGGCGCAAGTTGATGGGTAGCTAGGGCGAACCGGCTCGGTGAGGCCGGTCGCCGCAGAGTTCGGGGCGCGAAACCTCGAACGGTGCAGGCGCACTTGCGGGCAGGCGGATTCGGTGCGCTCGGTGGTCGAGCAGCGCGGATCGCGCAAGTCCGATGAGTGAGGCGCAATTGTTCGGTGCAGCGGCTAGGTCTTGGCTCGCACTCGTCAGCAGTGGCCGTTGTGGCACAACTCGCCGATTGCGCGGTGCTACCGCAAAGCACCTGCGGCTGACGCTGAACTACCGTGATCGCCCGGATCTCGGCGCCGATCAGGTGTTGACGCCGATACGGCGGGCGAAGGCGCGCAACGGGACTCGGCGGTCGTGGTCCAGTAGTTCGGAGACGATGTGGCGGGGCAGGGACTGGTATTTGATCCAGTCGGCGCCGCCGACGCGTTCGGCGTCGAGCAGGGCGGCGAGTGCGCGTTTGTGCTGGCCGGTGCGGGTCAGGGCGACGGCCGTATCGGTGAGGTGGCGGGCGCGGGAGGCCTGGGGCAGACCGCAATTCGCGGGCATGTCCTGCGCGGCGGTCAGAGCCTCCGGATAGCGTTCGGAGCTGATATTCACATCGACCGTCTGCATGACGACTTGTGAAGGGCCGAAATAGGTTTCGTAATCGTGACGATCGACGCCGATGCGCAGCGCGACCTCACCCGCCGCTTGGACCAGCGACAACGCTTCGGGAACGTCCTGCGATCGACCGGCCGCGGTTGCGCCCTGCAGGACCAGCGATCCGTACGCGGACAGGTGTGCCGGAGCTTCGTCGCCCTCGGGCTCCAGATCCGCCGCCGCACGCAGCGCGACCTTGCGCGACTCCTCATAGCGGCCCTGCACCAGCAGCTGCCAGGCGACCGAGCCGCGAATGGTGGCCAGCAGCAGCGGATTATTGCCGAGTTCGGCGGCGGCAAGTCCTTGCCGGATCGCGAGAAACGCCGGATCGGTCTGCCCGAGATGGACCAGGGTGCAGCCGGTGACCCAATACATCCGTGCGAGTAGCTCATTCGCGGATGCGACCGCGCCGTTGCGGGCGGCGTGCACAGTTGCCCGCAGCTGGGTGAGTCCGGTCGGCAGGATCGAGGTCAACAGTTCGTAGTGGCCGGTCCAGTAGGCGCCCCACGCGTAATCGACTGCGCGACTGCCCTCGTCGAGGCCGATCGCACCCTCATCCGGGATCTCGCCGAGCAGATCGTCGACCGGGGTCAATGCGCGCCGGATCGCGACGATACCGGCATCGGGATTGCCGGAGGGGATGCCGTGTCGCTTGCCCACCAGGTCGGATATGTCGACATCCAGTGCGCGCGCGAGTTTTTGCAGACTGGCGATAGACGCGGTCTGGCGGCCACCCTGTTCCAGTTTGCGCACCAGATCCACGCTGACACCGGCTTGGTCGGCGAGTTGGCGCTGCGTGAGCGCCTTTCCGCGGAACAGCCTTAACCGCACGCCGATCGACGAATCGTCCATATAGCCAAGTCCTTTGTTACATCCTTGTTTCAGGGTACGACGTTAAGTGATCGCGCTCACCCGAAGTGGGACATTACGTACGACTCGTTCCGGCTCAGTTGGAATACCTTTGCCTTTCTGCAACTTTGAGAATGCAAAGGGCGGCGGCAATGATCACCATGCCGAATACCACCGTGCGAGCTCTCCGCGCCGATCGCGCGTTCGAGCCGGGTGTCCAGACCAGTCGATCCGCGCGCCACACCCAGCGCGTGCGCGAACAGCACGGTCCGCTACGCAGAGGGGGCTGCCCGGTCTGCGGACAGGGGGAGGCGTAGACCATGTTCGAGCGCTGTCACTCGCCCCACGAAATCGCGCATATGCTGCGGCATCGGTACGGACTGCCGGTCCAGCTGCTGGCGGGTCGCCCGATGATCACCACCGGCTCCATCCTCGGCGCCCTGGTGATGCCACCGGATCTCGGCCGCAAAGTCCTGGGCACCCTCGACCGGACCTACACGGCCCCGGTAGTCGCCGAACCCGGCGAACGCACCTGGACCTTCCTCGTCGCACCACCGAGCCCGGCCATCCCGGTCGAGATCAGCGTGCGCCGCTGCCTGGCCGGACAGCACGTGACCGTCATCCCCCCTGGCCGCCACGTCCTGCTTCCCACCACCGACTCCCAACTCGGCTGGCACTGGGCAGGCGAACCGACCCCCGGCGTCCTGCGCATGCCACCCCGGTCCGCGGTAATCGATGCGGTCTACCAGGTCACCAACATGCGCTCCCACACCCTGCAGTAAGCGCCGACCCCCGCCCTGCCACGACCGGGCGGGGGTTCCGGTGGAGCGCTGCGGCGGTCGGCATCTTCGCATTGGGTGACTCGGTCGCGCGGATGGAATTCGAGTAGATCCCGGATGGGTACCAGTGGTTTCTACTCATGTTCCGGTGCGCTCGGGAAATCAGCATTGGAGACATGACTACGTCTATCGATCCCGCGCTGATTTCGCGGTTGTCCGGGGAGTTCGCTGCGTTGGGAACGCAGATGGGCGTCCTCGGCCGAGATCTGGATTTGTTACGAGCACAGGTCGTCGCCGATTCGGTTGCGGCATCTGCGGTTTCGCCGGAATCGACCGGCTTCTCGGTTCGCGGAGAGTATCCGCTCGGTCCGATCCCGGTGCCGCCCGGTGCCAGCGGTGAGCCTGCGTCCGGAGCCGCGGGGGCGGTCGGTGGCCAGACGGTTTTGCCGGACGCTCCCGTAGCTCCTTCGGCCGAGCCGACGCGCGGCGCTGGGCATACATCGAATGCAACCGCCGGATCGGCAGTCTCGGGGGAGTCGGCTGCCGACCGGAGATCGACGGCGCGGTCGGACGCTGCGAGTGCCCCGATGGCCCCGACACCCGAAGCGATCTCTGATGCTTCCGGTGCACCTGTCGCAGGTGCGGTGCCGGGGGTGCCCGCCACTTGGGTGGTGCCTGGCGCGCCGATGGCGGGTGCGGTGCCGTCTGCACCAGTTCCTGGCGGGGTGGGGCGGATTCCGATGCCGCCGACCGGGCCCTCGGGGTGGGCGCGGCCGGTCCCAGGGTATGGCGCGCCGGGCGGTGTCGGTATGTCGGGATGGGCTGCGGGGCCGGGTGGAGTGCCGGGGGGTTCGGGTGTGCCCGGCGGGTTTGTGCCGCCAGGACTGCGTGGGCCGGGGGTTGGGGCGGTTCCGCCAGGGTCGCCGCCGCGGCCGCCGGGGTGGGGTGGGGCGCGTGCGCCGAAGACACCGTGGTGGCAGCAGGAGGGGATGATAAGTCGGGTGCTGGCGGTGGCCGGGGTGGGAGTGACGCTGATCGGGGTGGTGATGCTGTTGGTGCTCGCCGCGCAGGCCGGGTTCTTCGGCCCGGTACCGAGAGTTGTTGCCGGGGCTGTGTTCTCGGCGGCGCTGGTGGGGGCCGGGGCGCGGGTGTTCGGGCGGGCCGGTGGCCGGGTCGGTGGAATTTCCTTGGCTGCCACCGGTATTGCCGGGGCTTATCTGGATGTGGTCGCGGTGACGGCGATCTACGAGTGGTTGCATCCGGTGGTCGGGCTCGCGGTGGCGCTCGGTGTTGCGGCGGGTGGGGTCGGGTTGGCGATGCGGTGGCAGTCGCAGCCGCTCGCGGTGCTCGTGGTCGCGGGTGCGGCGTTGTTGTCGCCGTTCGTCACTTCGGAACTGGTGCTGCTCGCATTCCTGATCGTGTTGCAGTTGACCTGTGTGCCGGTGCAATTGGTCCGTGATTGGCCGTTCCTGCATGTGGTGCGCACGGCGCCCGCGACATCGGCGACCTTGCTCGCCATTGCCGTCGCCGTCGTCGACGATCCGGCGCAGGGCCGGGTGTACTGGCTGCTCACCGCTGCGGTGGCGATCGCGGCGATCGGGTTGGTCGGCGGTGTTCTGGTGGCGCGCAGGCGATCCGGCGATATCGTGGCCGCGCTGAGCTTCGCGCTTTCGACTGCTCCGCTCTTGGCCGCCCCCGCGATGTTCGAGCGGCACTCGGCCACCTTGGTCGCGGCCGTTTATGCGGCGGTTCTGTTGGCTGTGGCGACATTGCCCATGGTGCCGAAAATGCGTGAGCTGGTGCGGATTCCAGGTTCGATCGCATTCGTCTCCGCGATCGCCGGTTCGTTCGCGCTGCTCGAAGCGTGTGTCGGCGTGACGCGAGTGCAGACCCTGCCCCTCGCACTGTTCCTGGTGGCGCTCTGCTACCTCGGGTTGGCCGGACAGCGGCGCTCCCGTATTGCCGCCGCCATCGGCGCGGCATTCACGCTGGTCGGCTCGGTGGCGTACTTCACCACCGTGACTCCGGAAGCGCTTGCGACACAACGGCTTGCGCATGAGCATCTGGGTATCGCGACCGCTCTGGGGGCCGTCCTCGCGCTCGCGGTCATCGTTGTGGGCGTCTGGTGCGCCCGGAGACTCCCCGGCATGACCAAGGGCGGAACCGACGAGTCGACGCTGTTCGTCGTCGCGAGCATCGCGGGCCTGTATGCGGTAACCGCCGCGGCGGTCTCGATCGGCATCGCGACCGGCAGCGCCGACGGTTTCATCATCGGCCACAGCGCCGCCACCATCCTGTGGATGGGCGCCGCCACGGCCGCGCTGTTCTTCGGCCTGCGCAACCTGTCCCGCTCGGCCGCCGTCGCCAAACTGGCACTCGGCTCCGGACTGCTCGTCACCGCAGCTGCCCTGGCCAAGCTGTTCCTCTTCGATCTCGCCACCCTCGACGGCCTGGTCCGAGTAGCAGCCTTCTTGGTAGTCGGCGTCCTGCTGCTCCTGGCAGGTACCCGCTACGCCCGAGCCTTCGCCGAAGCCGGTGCCACAAACCCGGATTCAGTAGAACGCTGACAACTGCGGTACTGGTTGTCCGCCTGCTCATAGCCAGAAGCGCCTAAGTCAGGTTCTTTCCCGAAGTCCGAACCGCAGGCCGAGATCCAGCAGAAGACGCTCGGTGTCGTTCGGCCGCCACCGACGAATCCGCCCCGAGTCTCCTCAGCACGGTTCATCGAAACCAACAACGACGCACCGGAATTCGCCGCCCGAGCTGCGACGACCTTCCGCTGGCACGCGTCCCGAGGCCGGAAATTCGAAAGCCATAGCTCCCCACAGCCGCAGCCGCGCAACGCGTTACTCGCGATCCCGCCGCCGCAGCAACTCGTTCACGCTGACTGTCCGCCCGTCCGCGCTGTGGTGCCGACCTTCGTCGGGCTGGCCGATGCGGCGACGATTGGACCGCAACTCGGCCATCCAGTTTTCGATGCTGCTCCGGTTCTCGTCCGAGGCATCGTCATTCGGCGGGGCGGGCCGTTCCGATGCCGCGTGGTGGGTCGGATGGTCCGGAGCCGGGATGGGCGTCTGCTGAACCGGTGGCGGGGGAGGCGTCGGTGTGGGCGCAGGCGGAATCGGACGAGTCGGTTCGGACGCTCCCGAAATCGTCGGAATCGGCCGCGGCCGAATGGGCTCGGGTGCGGGCGGCGCCGGCTGGCCGAGCGGCACGGCCGGCGACCCCTGCGCAGGCGGCAACCCCGGCGCAGGCGATGCCTGTCCGGATGGCGGCACGGGCGGCCCAGGCGGTGGCGTGTGCAGCGACGGATTCGCCCGCGGCCGAGTCGGATCGTGCGGCGCGGCAACCGGCCACGGCGGCACCGGTGGTTCGGGCGGGAGCTTCGCGAAATGCTGCGTCGGCGCCTCCGCCTCGATCTCCTCGACCGTGCGCGGCCGCCGCGGTGACCGCGACCGAGTACTGACGTTATCGGTGAGCGCAGGCATCTGCATCGTCACCGGATCGGTGATCGGCGTGGTCTTCACCAGGTCGACGACCTCGCCCCCGCCGGGACGTTCGTCGTCCAGAATCGGCTCGCCGAGCCCGATCTTCTGCTGCACCTTCTTCATCCACGCCGGTGCCCACCAGCAGTCGTCGCCGAGCAGCTTCATGGTGGCCGGGACGAGCAGCATGCGCAGAATCGTCGCGTCGATGAACAGCGCCGCGATCATGCCGTAGGCCAGATACTGCATCATGACCAGATCGGAGAACGCGAACGCGCCGGTCACCACGAGCAGGATGAGTGCGGCGGCGGTGATGATGCGCCCGGTCTGCGCGGTACCGATGCGCACCGCCTCGGTCGTCGAAGCCCCCTGCGTACGCGCTTCGACCATGCGCGACAACAGGAACACCTCGTAGTCGGTCGAAAGACCGTAGATAACCGCGATGATCAGTACCAATACCGGCGACATGATCGGCTGCGGCGTGAAGTTCAGCAGGCCCGCGGCGTGCCCGTCGACGAAGATCCACGTCAAAATGCCGAGCGTGGAACCCAATCCGAGCGCGCTCATCAAAGCGGCCTTGATAGGCAGCACCAGTGAGCCGAAGGTGAGGAACATCAGCAACGTGGTCACGAACAGGACCAGCGCGATCATCCACGGCATCCGGTGCAGCAGCGCGTCGATGCTGTCCTTCTGGATCGCGGGCTGTCCGCCGACATACATCTGCACGTCGTCCGGGATTTCGAGGGAGCGCAGATAGTCGATGGTCGGATCCGGATTCTCCGAATCCGCGAGCGTCGCGCTGGTGCGGAACACTTCCTTGTCCGTGTTGGACTGAGCGGGCACGTCGAAGGTGCCGTTCAAGCCGGGCGCCTGCTTGGCCGCGGTCCACACCTTGCCGACGTCACTGCTGTTAGCGGAGACGAATACGAGCTGGATCGGATCGGACTTGCGTAGCGGGAAGATCGAGTCGAACTTCGCCTGCGCGAGGCGGGTCGCGTTATCCGGCGGCAGATACCGCTCGTTGATACCGCCGAAGGCCAGATTCTTGACCGGAATGATCAGCAGCAGCAACAGGATGCAGATCGGGATCGCGATCTTGAGCGGATGCTGCATCACCCAGCGGGTCGACTTGCCCCAGAAACCGGTCTCGACTTCCTCCGCGGTCTTGGTCTTGCGGAATCGCTTGAGGCCGAGCAAATCCACCCGCGACCCGAGAATGCTGAGCATCGCGGGCAGGATGGTGATGGCGGTCAGCGCGGCCAGCGTAACGGTCGCGATGGAGCCGTAGGCGATCGATTTCAGGAAGCCCTGCGGGAACAGCAGCATGCCGCCGAGACTCGCGATGATCATCGTCGCGGAGAACACCACGGTGCGACCCGCGGTCATCACCGAACGTCGCACGGCCGCACGGGTGTCATAGCCCTCGGCGAGTTCCTCGCGGAACCGACTCACGATGAACAGGCCGTAGTCGATGGCCAGACCGAGACCGATCATCGAAACGACCGGCGAGACAAACGAGTTGACCTCGGTGAATTCGGTCACGAACCGGACGATGCCCCAGGCGCCGATCACCGTGAGACCACCGACGATCAGCGGCAGCGCCGCCGCGACCACGCCGCCGAAGATGAAGAACAGCAGCACCGCGACCGCGGGGATGGCCAGGATCTCCATCCGCTTCTGGTCGGCGGCCATGGTGTCGTTGAGCGTTCCCGCTACCGCCTGCAGACCCGCGACCTGCACATCGACGCCCGGAATGGCGAAGGCATCCTTCACTTTCCGGAAGTTGCGCACCATATCGGTGTCGTTGTTGCCCTGGATGGCGACCGAGGCGAAGGTGTACTTCTTATCCTTCGAACCGAATGTCAACGGTGACGCCGGACCGGTTTCGGTCTGCCAGTAGGCGCCGTTGATCTTGGAGATCTCATCCGGATGTTCGCGCGGCAGCGAATTGAGGCTGTCGACGATCTTCTGCCGGAATTCGGGATCATCGATCGTCTTACCGTCCGGTGCGGTGTAGAGCACGATCACATCGCTGTTGTGATCACGCCCGAACGCCTCGTCGGACAACTTGGCCGCTTTGGCCGATTGCGACGTGGGATCGTCCCACCCGCTGGAGCTGAGATGGTCTTCCAGGCCCAGGCCGTAACCGCCGAGTGCCAAGAGTGCGGCCGCGACCATGCCGATAACGGCGAAGCGCAGCCGATAGACCAGATCGCCCCAGCGTGTGAACACTAAGCGACTCCTTGGGCAGGGCGAGAGGTGAGCAGCGCCGACAGCGGCCGGAACGGCTGAAGCCAGGCTCCCTCATCGGGCAGCGAGTCGAGGCTGACCCTGGGCAGCGGTTCACGAAACACGCCCGGGATGTCCTCGAGATCTACGAACTCGAGGGTATCGGATGTTACGGCCCAACTCGCATGCTCACGGAAGCCGAGTATCTGAACGGGGATTCCGTTGGCGGCCAATCGTTCGAGCGGTTCGCGGAATGCCTGGCCATCGGCGGAGGCGACCATGATGCCCGCCAGCCCGGCACCGCGGCTGCGTAGCTCGATGTGCGCGAGCATATCCGCGTCGACATCGGAGTCCTCATCGATCTTGGGCTTGGCGAAGACCGCGTAGCCGACATTGCGCAGCGCCTCCACCCACGGCCGCACCACATCGGCGGTGCCCGGCGCGATATTGGTGAAGACGGTCGCTTCCGGTTCGACCCGGGTCACGCTGCCCACCGATAGTTCGGCGGTGCGCGCGAGCAGCCAGCGGCCGAGCGCGTCGAAGCGCGGTCGATAGGCGGCGGTCGGGCGGCCGCCGAGGATCGCGCCCAGTCCCATATCGAGATTCGGGGCGTCCCAGACCAATAGCACCCGACGCACATCGGGCGTAGCCGCGCCGATCACCTCGGATCCGGTTCCGTGCACCTCCCCGGCAACATCCACGACCGCATGGGCCACCTCACCGACACTCATCATCCGATCTTCCCCCATATGAACTCGTTGATGGCGCTTCCGGCGCGATGTGCCTTGCCTTCGAATTTTGTGACGGGCCTTTCGAAGCCGATCGGCGCACTGTCGCGATGCTCGGCGCTGACCCCGCCCGTGGTCTCGTTCAGCCCGATGAGCTGCGGTTCTGCGGCGCCGACCGCGGCGATGAATTCGGCGTAGTCAGCGTGGTCGGTCGCGACGTGCAACACACCGCCGGGCCGCAGGCGATTGGCGATCAATGCGAATGTCGCGGGCTGCAACAGCCGCCGCTTGTGGTGTCGCGCCTTCGGCCACGGGTCGGGAAAGAAGACTCGAACGCCCGTGAGCGACTGCTCAGCAATCATATTTTCCAACACATCCACAGCGTCACCGCGCAGCAGTCGAATGTTGTCGATCTGCTCGCGCTCGATGCGCTGCACCAATTGCGCGAGACCGGGCTGATAGACCTCGATGCCGATGAGATTCAGATGCGGTTCCGCATGTGCCATCGCGGCGGTGGCGGTGCCTGTCCCACAACCGATCTCGATGACGAGCGGGGCCTCGCGGCCGAACCAGGCGGTGGCGTCGAGTGGTTCATCGGCCACGTCGCGACCGATCTTGGGCCAGGTGCGATCCCAAGATTGCTGCTGGGTCGCGGTGAGTGCGCCCCGGCGCGAGCGGAAGCTCGTCACGCGGGGGTACAGGCGAGAGCCCGAGCCCTTTCGGGATCCACCGTCCGCCGGAGCCGGAGCTGTGGACGGCGGTCCGGGAACTGACTCGGCAGTATGGTTCGCGGCGTCGTTCACGCGCTCCATTGTCCAGCATCGCAGGATGCGGGCAGCAAGCGGTCGTAGCGGATCGCTTGCGGGTCACCCGAGACGAACGGTTACGCGGCGCGTACGCGGGGGATTCGAGCCGCGGGCTCGGTCTCCTCCTGACGCAGCGGCTTGCCCAGCGCCACCTTGAATGCGGTGCCGAGCATTTCCCACAGTCCGCGCACTCCTGTAGGTGAGGCGGCGACCGACCACACCGTGCTGTCGCCGACTTTGTGCACCGGCTTTCCGGCTAGCCGATCGCTGAGCCAGTCCAAGCTGATCGGCGTGGCCAGCGGGAGCAGCGAGAAGTGCTCGCTGAGTCGGTCGCGCACATAGGTGACCTGTGCGCCGCCGCGGCGATACCGCTCGACCTGGCCGTCGACGCCGTCCACGTGGATGATCTGGTCGTGCACCGGCTGCAACACCAGCAGCGGGCAGGTCGGGATGGAGTGACCGAGGCGCAGGTCGTCGAGCATGGCCTGCATATCGGGAGTGGCGAGTACCTCGGCGAGCGGACGGCTCAGATGGTGGCCGACATCTCTTTTGACGAGCCCGAGAACCGCCGCCAACGGTGTCGACCGTTCGGCGCGTTCGATGAGCCGCAGACCCTCGGCATCGCAATCGCTGTCGAATACCTCGGCCAGTGCCGGGTAGAGCCTGCGTAGCGCCGCGATCACGATCGCGGGTAGTCCGGCGTAATGCCCGCCGTTGAGCCGGGTGAATACCTGGCCGGGATCGCCGACCGGCGCGCCGAGCACGGCGCCGACGATATCGAGTTCCGGTGCGTAGGTCGGCGCCATCTCGACCAACCACGAACTGGCCATACCGCCGCCGGAATAACCCCAGACCGCGATCCGGGTATCGGGGCGCAGACCCAGCGGCGCGAAGCGCAGCGCCGCGCGGATCCCGTCGAGTCCGCGGTAACCGGGCTCGCGCGGCGCGCCGAAATTCCCGTGCGGGCCCTCGTGATCGGCGATGCTCACCGCCCAGCCCCGGCGCAGCGCGTTGGCCACCAGCATCCATTCGAGTTGGGTGACCGAGCCGAGTGCGTGGGAACCACGACGCAGTGCGTAGGAGGGGGAGCATCGCTCGGCGACCGCGTCCATGGCGGTCTGGAAGGCCAGCAGCGGGCGGTCTTCGTTCGGGTCGGCGTCGAGCGGCAGCAGCACCGTGGTGACCGCCGCTTCCGGGGTGCCGTGCATGTCACAGCTGCGGTAGAGCAGCTGCCAGGCCGAGACCTGCTGCGGTACAAGACCGAACAGTGCGAGTTCGACGCGACGGCTGCGCAGGATGGTCCCGGCCGGACGGGCCGCGAAACCCTTCGGTGGACGGAGGAATGGATCGCTACTTGGTAGCAGTGGCTTCCGATCGCCGGACGCGTCCGGCTCGACACCGATGACATCGACAGTCACGGCAACCTCCTCATCGAGACCAGCGGAACGGATTCCGCCTGGTCGGCTTGCCGCGTTCGAAAAGCCAAGCTGCGCACCGACGATGGTGCCGACCATCCCGTCAGATTAAGTGACCATGGCATCTGTGGGAACCCCGAGGTAGGGGGCTTGCCGCCGCACTAGACTGCGCGCATGAGTAGACCGACTGTGTTCATCACCGGTGCGGCGGCGGGGATCGGCCGGGCCACGGCCCTACTTTTCGCAGCACAGGGCTATCACGTCGGTGCATACGATATCGATGAGGTGGGGCTGACCAGGCTCGCGGCCGATATCCACGCCGCCGACGGCAGTGTGCGCACCGGGGTGCTGGATGTGACGAACGACACTCACTGGACCGAGCGTCTCGCGGAGTTCAACGGTGACGAGAACCGGCTCGACATCCTCGTCAACAATGCGGGCATCCTGCGCGCGGGTTCGTTCGAATCGATCGATCTGGCCACCCACCAGGCAATCATCGACGTCAATCTCGGCGGGGTCATAGCGGGTACGCATGCTGCGTTCAGCTATCTGCGCGATACGTCCGGTGCTCAGGTGGTGAACCTGTGCTCGGCATCGGCGATCTACGGTCAACCCGAACTCGCCAGCTACGGCGCGACCAAGTCCGCGGTCAAAAACCTCACCGAGGCACTCGATCTCGAATGGGAGCGCCACGATATCCGGGTGATCGCGGTGTGGCCGCTGTTCGTGGCCACCGCCATGGTGGACGGAGTCGAGACCGGTACGACCAAATCGCTCGGCGTGCGGCTGACCGCCGAGGATGTCGCGCACGGGATCTGGGACGCGACCCGCAAGCGCGGACGGCTGCCGCGGGTGCACTACGAAATCGGCGCGCAGGCAAAGGTATTGGCGGCCGCCGCGAAATACGCGCCGAACTGGGCTGTGCGGACCGCGAACAAATACTTCAGCGGCAGCTGATCCGTTCGAGCGACCTGCAAGCAGTCGCTAGCTGTCCCTTTCGAGCGATCTGCAAGCAGTCGCTAGCTGTCCCTTTCGAGCGATCTGCAAGCAGTCGCTAGCTGTCCCTTTCGAGCGACCTGCAAGCAGTCGCTAGCTGACCCGTCCGCGCGGTATGTCTGCAAGAATGGCGCACCGAAAAGGGGGTGCGAAGCTATGCCGACAGCCACCGAATCCGACGGGCCCCGGATCCGACCGGGCGGACCCGCACGGGAACTGGACCAACTCGACCACCTGCTCGCGACGCTGCGCTCGGGTGCCGATCCGCGGATCGTGGGCCAGGTGGGGACCGCCATCGCGCGGTGGCGTCGGCCGCCGCGCATTCAGGTGACCGGTCGGGCGCATTCCGGGCGGACCACCGTCCTGCACGCGCTCGCATTGATGTCGGCGGTGGAGACGGCGCCGATCAATGAACCGGGTGTGGCCGATCCTGAACTCGACGCCGACATCATCGTCTACGTGCTCTCCGGTGCGCCACAGCCCGCGGACCGGCGGATTCTGTCCGAACTGCCGCCGGAGCGCACGGTCGCGGTGCTGAACAAGGCCGATGCCATCGGATCCCGGTGGGGTGATGCGGTCGCCGCCGCCGAGCAGTACAGCGGCGGCCTCGGGACCGTCACGCTGCCGGTGGTCGCCTCGCTGGCCGTGCGCACCAGGGCCGGTGCGGTGAGCGAGGCCGATATGGCCACGCTGCGCCGCCTGGCCGAAACCGCTGATCCGGCGCTCACGCTTTCGCCCGACCTGTTCGTCTCGGCATCGGCCGGACCGGATGTCGCCGAGCGCGAAGAACTGCTGCAGCGCTGGGATCTGTACGGCGTGACCTGCGCGCTGTCGGCGTTGCGGAAAGACCCCGAACTGGGTCCGCACGCACTGCTGCAGATCATGCACGCGGCCAGCGGTATCGATCCGCTGCACCGCTTATTGCACCGCCGCTACGAACAGGTCTCCGCACTGCGCGGCGGCGAACTCCTCGACGAACTGGCCCGTCTCGCCGCCCGCGCCGTCCCGGCCGACGGCGCGAACGCACGGGACATGCTGGAGGACTACCTCTTCGGCGACGACGCCGTCTGGCTCGGCCTCTGCGCGGGCCTCGCCTGCCCGGAGGTCGCCCACTTGGCCGCCGGATATCGCGCACCGGCGCCGTCCGATGCCGACGACGCCCTGGCCCGCGCCGCCCGCTGGCGTGCGGTGGTCTCCAGCGATATGTCCCCCGCGGCTCGCCGCGCCGCCCTCCGCGTGCACAACGGCTACATCCGGCTATGGGAACGGATGAGCAGTGCCGGACTCTGAGCAACCGGATTCCGCACGCATGGAGCCGTCGGGCTCGGGTGCACCTGAGCGCGACGAATCTGCTACCGCTGCACGCCAGCCCGCGAGTGGTCCGGCGGCACAGGCATCGCCGAGTGCGGACGAAGCGGCTGGACCAGCGGTTGTGTCACGCGGATCGACTCCTGTTCCGAACGGCGGGGACCCTGATGGATCGCCCGCTCCCGGGAAGCCGTCGCTGACTCCGGAGGTCGAGGCGGTCATCGCACGGTGGAACCCGCAGGGAACGGCGCTCCTACGAGCGGTGCAGGGCACAGGGGTGGCGTCGGCAGTCACGTTGATCGGGTCCGACGACGCCAATACGAGCCTGTTGCGCACCGAGCTGGCTCGATTCGAGCCGCGGATCCCGCTCTCGGATCCGGTGCCCGATGCGAGCGCAGCGGTGGAGACCACGACGCCGTCGGGTAATGCGCCGTCGGCGGTCGCGCTCATGCTGTTGGACGCGGGTAGTGCCCTCGGTGCGGACACCCTGCACGTGGTGCAGCGCCTGCGCGCCGACGGCACGCGGATCCTGCTCGCCATGAACGGCATCCACGCCTATCAGGACTGGCGCGCGGTGCAGGCGCACAACCTCGAACTGCTCGCTGCCCAGGGCATCGACGATCTGGAGATCGTGCCGGTATCGGCGCGGCTCGCGGTGGCGGGCCGGGCGGCGGGGGATGCGGGTCTGCTCGATCGCTCCGGACTCGGCGCGCTGCATGCGGAACTCGCGGCGGCCACGGCCGGCGCCGAATCCGATGATCGGGTCGCCGCGGTCACCACACGCGTCTTGACCGATACCCGCCGACGGGTCGCCGAACAGGTCGCGGTGCTGCGCTCCGGCGCGGAACCGATCCAGTGGCGCGAGGAACGCGCCGTACTGCTCGCCGGGCGTGACGGCGGCCGCGCCACCGCCATGTCCACCCTGCGCGGCCAACTGCATCTGGCCAGGGTCGATCTGATGACCGATGTCGGGGCCCGGGTCCGCGCGCTGCACGCCGCCGCCCGGGGCGAACTCGACCGTTTGCGCCGCGCCGAATTCGCCGGCTATCCCGAACGCTTACAGCAGGCGGTCAACGAGCTGACCAACGTCGTGGACGGAACCATCGATCAGCGGCTGTCCGAGCTCACCGACCGCGTCGGCGCAGTGCCGGAAAACGACCACGGCATGCCACCGCGTTGGCGCGATCCGGCCCCGCGTGTCGGTCCGGATCCAGAGCCGAGGCACCGAGGTGTCGAAGATCACCTCATGATCGCGCTGGGTGCGTCCGCGGGCGTCGGCATCGGCCGCCTACTGGTCGCCCCGTTCTCGCTCGTGCAAGCCCTCAATTTCGCGGTCCTGCCCGTGACGCTGCTGCTCGGAGCGGGTGCGGCGGCCTGGGTGGTGCGGGCCCGCGGCCAGGTCGCCGACCGTGCGCACCTCCGTCAATGGGTCTCCGACGCGCTGGTCAATGTGAAAGCCCAATTGGAGCAGCGGGTCGCCACCGCGCTGGTGGAATCGGAGACCGCGCTATCGGACCGCGTCATGCGCGCGAGCACCGAGCGAATCGTCGAAATCGACCGTCAGGTGGCCGAATTGGAGGCCAGACTGCGCCGTGCCGCGGCTGAGCAACCGGGACAGCTCGCCGCCTGCGAACGCGATATCGCCATCCTCGACCGGTATCGGACTTCTTTGACTAGGTAACTTGGTGGGTACTCCTGGGGGAACCCGATTCCGTACTGGTCGTCACATCGCGTTAACCTCTTAAGCAGGAACCTGGGCGTCCGCTTCGTCCTTGTACGCGGTCCATCCATGACGCGATTTCGACTGGTCGTAGCGGGTGCCTTCCCGCCAACGGTGGCGCTCGGTGTGTTCGCGCTGGTCATGGGCCTTGCCGTAGCGACTGCTCGCAGGTCGCTCGAAATGGTCAGGCCAGGCGGAAACACCGTGAACCGCCCATCTCAGGAGAGTTTTCATGACCTCAGCGACCATTCCTGGTCTTCGCGATTCCGACGGCAAGCAGCCGACCGAGCACAGCGAACTACTCGCCTGGGTACAGGACGTCGCAGAACTCACTCAGCCAGAGCGAGTGGTCTGGGCGGACGGTTCCGACGAAGAGTGGGATCGGCTGACCACCCAGCTCGTTGCGGCGGGCACCTTCAAGAAGCTCAACGAGGAAAAGAAGCCGAACTCGTTCCTCGCCCTCTCCGACCCCTCCGATGTGGCGCGTGTCGAATCCCGCACCTACATCTGTTCGAAGACCGAGGCCGACGCGGGCCCGACCAACAACTGGGTCGACCCCACCGAGATGCGCGCCACCATGACCGAGCTGTACCGCGGCTCGATGAAGGGCCGCACCATGTACGTGGTGCCGTTCTGCATGGGTCCGCTCGGCGCCGAGGACCCCAAGTTGGGCGTTGAGCTCACCGACTCCGAATACGTCGTGGTCTCGATGCGCGTGATGACCCGCATGGGCACCGCCGCGCTGGAGAAGCTCGGCACCGATAAGCCGTTCGTGAAGGCCCTGCACTCGGTCGGCGCGCCGCTGGCCGACGGCCAGGCCGATGTGCCGTGGCCGTGCAACGACACCAAGTACATCACCCACTTCCCCGAGGACCGCGAGATCTGGAGCTACGGCTCCGGCTACGGCGGCAACGCGCTGCTCGGCAAGAAGTGCTACTCGCTACGCATCGCCTCGGCCATGGCCCACGACGAGGGCTGGCTGGCCGAGCACATGCTGATCCTCAAGCTGATCTCCCCCGAGGACAAGGCGTACTACATCGCCGCGGCCTTCCCGAGCGCCTGCGGTAAGACCAACCTCGCGATGATCCAGCCGACGGTTCCCGGCTGGCGCGCGGAGACCCTGGGCGACGACATCGCCTGGATGCGGTTCGGCAAGGACGGCCGCCTGTACGCGGTGAATCCCGAGTTCGGATTCTTCGGCGTCGCGCCGGGCACCAACCGCAGCTCGAACCCGAACGCCATGGCGACCGTCGAGGCGGGCAACACGGTCTACACCAATGTCGCGCTCACCGATCACGGCGACGTCTGGTGGGAGGGCCTGGAGGGCGAGCCCGATCACCTGATCGACTGGAAGGGCAACGACTGGTACCTGCGGGAGACCGAAACCCTCGCCGCGCACCCGAACTCGCGGTACTGCACGCCGATGTCGCAGTGCCCGATCCTGGCTCCGGAATGGGACGACCCGCAGGGTGTGCCGATCTCGGCAATTCTGTTCGGCGGCCGCCGCAAGACCACGGTCCCGCTGGTGACCGAATCCTTCGACTGGCAGCACGGCGTCTTCATGGGCGCGACCCTGTCGTCCGAGCAGACCGCCGCCGCCGAGGGCAAGGTCGGCACCGTGCGCCGCGACCCGATGGCGATGCTGCCGTTCATGGGCTACCACGTCGGTGACTACCTGAACCACTGGATCAATGTCGGCAAGAACGCCGATGCGAACAAGCTGCCGAAGATCTTCTACGTGAACTGGTTCCGTCGCGGTGGCGACGGCCGCTTCCTGTGGCCCGGATTCGGTGAGAACTCCCGCGTGCTGGAGTGGATCGTCGGCCGCATCGAGGGTTCGGCGCAGGCCGAGCCGACCGCGATCGGCAATGTGCCCACCGCCGCCCAGATGGATCTCGAGGGTCTGAAGGTCGATCCCGTCGATGTCGACGAGGCACTCGCCGTCGACGCGGACGAATGGCGCAAGGAGATCCCGCTCATCGAGGAGTGGTTCGAATTCGTCGGCGACAAGCTGCCCTCCGGCGTGCGCGACGAGTTCGAGGCGCTGAAGGAGCGCCTGGGCTCTGCCTAATTTGCAGCGCCTGCGGCGCATGCGCTTCGGCCACTCGGCCGCGAGACGGGCCGCGAACGTCGCTCGTAAGACTCGCTCCGTGGTGGCTGAATAATCGACGAACTCGCGGCACCGCCCGCACCATCTTTCGCGATGGTGCGGGCGGATTCGGCTGTGGCGGGATTTATTCGGAGAACGGCGCGAACCGGATCACTTGACGGAAGCCCGCAGTCCGGAAGAGCCATCGGATCCGTCCGTCCGGCATTGCGGCCGCCTCATTCGTCAGCGCTTGCGTCACATGCTGTTTGAAGTTGTGCCGCGGATGGCGGCGCAGCAGTTCCTCGACCCAGCTCGGATCGAGGTCGGACATCCGTGCCCCGAAGACGTCCACCGACGCGCCGGCGGAAACGAAGCCGAGATCGTCGACCTCATCGGCGACTCCGACGGTGAGGTGCGCGGCGATCGCGGCACCGACGGTGTGTGCCTGTTCCGCTGTCGCACCCGCCCCGGTGACGAATTCGACGGCCCGCTCCGCCCCGGTCACCGCGAAACACCTTCCGGGCGTTGGATGTTCGAGATGCAAATCATGCAG
Source organism: Nocardia sp. NPDC102475 (assembly GCF_055584605.1). Lineage (NCBI taxonomy): Bacteria > Bacillati > Actinomycetota > Actinomycetes > Mycobacteriales > Nocardiaceae > Nocardia > Nocardia sp. NPDC102475. The sequence goes on from NZ_JBVJLS010000014.1 coordinate 196,329, forward strand.
CAGGCAGGAAACGTAGGCCAACTCGTCGTCGTATCGCGTGCCGTCGACTTCAGCGAGCGCACGCCCGAAGAAGTAACTCCGATACGAGTGCTCCAACATGTGCACCGAAAGACATTCCCGCGCTTCCTCTTCCGTGGCCTTGGCCAGCTTCGAATCGGGCAGTTTCAGTTCCGCGAAATCCACCCGCCCGTTCCCGCGTCGACCGAGCCCCATCGCGATCTGTCCCGCGACGAGCCGGGGCAATCCCGCAACGAGCTTGGCAGTCAGCTGCCTGCGCTGACGACCGGAAAGCGCCCCGCTCGTACGCGTCGCCCATTCCCAATCCATCCCGACAGGCGCACCCACGTCGATCTCCTTCTCCTCGAAGACGGCTCGCTCTCAGTGAAGCCCCCGAGCCGGCCACCGACGAGTGGCGCAAATGTCAGTAACCCTCGGATTCCCGCCAATCGTACGCTCACCAGTCAGGAGTTCGGGCTGGACAGGCGATCGGTCAGCGGAAGTCGAGAGCGTGATCTTGTGCCCACTGGGCGAAGGTGTGGGCGGGGCGGCCGGTGAGGTCTTCGACGATCGTCGATACCTGCGGTGGTTCGGTGACGCCGGCCTTCCATCCGGCCAGGACGGCCTCGACGCCGATCTCCGGCATGGTCTTGCCCAGCTCCACACGGGCCTGTTCATCGGAAATCACTTCGAAAGCGATCTCGCGATCGATGGCCGCACCGATCTGCCGCACCTGCTCGCGCAGGGTCAGTGACTCGGAGCCCCATACGGTGTACGCCTGGCCTTGGTGACCGGGCTCGGTCAGCGCGGTCACCGCGAGTGCTGCCAGATCCTTCTCGTGGATGGGTGCGGTCCTGGCTTCGGGATAGGGCAGCCGGACGGCACCCTCGTCCCGGATGGAATGCTGCCACCACCAGAGGGCGTTCGTCGCGAACATGCCGGGGCGGATGAAGGTCCAATTCAGACCGGACTTCTCGATGGCGGACTCGATGACGCTGTGCATCAAGGCAATTGGATTGCTCGACGCATTGCTCTGCAGCACAGCGCCCGACGATAGGAACACCACGTGCTGGATCCCGGCGGCTTCGGCGGCCGCAACGAAACCGTCGATCCCCTCGGGCTTGGCGTAGAGGAAAACGCGCTGCGCGCCTTCGAGTGCGGCGGGCAACGTTTCGGGCTGCTCGAGATCGGCCGCGACGACCTCCGCGCCCGGCGGCAAGCCTGCGGTGGCGGGTTCCCTGCTCGTCGAACGGACCTGTTCCCCTCTCGAAATCAGGCCCTCCACCACGTGGCGACCGACATTGCCTCTGGCTCCGAAAACAACTGTGACCATGGCGGCAGCGTAGGCCGCTGGGCTTACCGATGGTAAGGACATACCTTCAGGTAAGCTCCAGAAATGGCGGTACGTTCCCAGGTCGAGCCCACTACCTGGCAGGGCATGAGTGACGCATTCAACAGTGAGTGTCCGGCACGCGAGGTGCTCGACCACATCACGAGCCGCTGGGGCATGCTGATCCTGACCGCGCTGACCGACGGGCCGCTACGGTTCTCCGAGCTGCACGCCAAAATCGGTGGTATCAGCGAGAAAATGCTGTCGCAGACGTTGCGCACGCTCGGGCGCGACGGGCTGATCGCGCGCACCGTCGAGCCCACCACGCCACCGCGGGTCAGCTACGAACTCACCGAACTCGGCCGGGGACTCACCGAATCGCTGCACCAGTTCCTCGGTTGGATCCGTCAGCACACGGTCGAGGTCATGGCCGCCCAGCGCCGTCACGACCGCCAGCGCCAGTAACCTCTCGGTGCTGTCCAAATACCATGCATCGCATAGTGTTCGGCTTTTGCGCGCAGGGTACGCGCTGTGCGCGAAAGCCAGCGCCTGTTGCGTCGGCCGAGGCGCCGGGGCATCTGATCAACAAGTGCACGAGGCGGGTGCCTCACCCTGCGCGGTGCGCAGCTGATGGCAGGGATTCCGGTCATACTCGGATTCATGCCATACTGAGGATGTGCAGCAGGTAGTCGCGCTGGCGTTGGATGGCGTCATGACCTACGACCTGGCCTGCGCGGTCCAGGCATTCCGCCACGGGCCGGGCAAGACGGGGGAACCGGTGGGGTTCGAGATGCGGACCTGTGGAGTGCGGCCGGGTCCGGTGTGGACCCCGAACGGTTTCGAACTCCGGGTCGACGAGGGGCTCGAGGCGTTGGCGAGCGCCGACATCGTGGTGGTTCCGGGAATCGGGTTGCCCACGCTGCCGCCGGCCGACGAGGTGCTCGATGCGCTGCGGGCCGCATCGGAGCGCGGCGCGACCATGGTGAGCATTTGTGTGGGCGCGTTCATCCTGGCGCGGGCCGGACTCCTGGACGGGCGGCCCGCCACCACCCACTGGGCGTATTGCGATGAATTCGCCGCACTGTTCCCAGCGGTAAAGCTCGACCCCGCCGCACTTTACGTGGACGACGGTGATGTGCTCACCTCGGCGGGATTGTCCGCGGGAATGGACCTGTGCCTGCATATCGTGCGTCGAGAGCTGGGCGCGGGTGTGGCGGCCGATTTGGCCCGCTGGAATGTGACACCACCGCACCGCGAGGGCGGTCAGGCGCAATACATTCCGGATGCCTTGGGCGGCAATGACTTCCCCGGCGCCCTGGCCGCGACCATGGCCTGGGCGGCGGCGAATCCGGCTGCGGCGCCTGATGTTTCGGCGCTTGCCGGACATGCGCTGATGAGTGAACGCACGTTCATCCGCCGATTCAAAGCCGAGGTGGGTACCACGCCGCGGCGCTGGTTGGAGGCACAGCGCACCGTGCGTGCCAGAGAGTTGCTGGAGACTACCGAACTGCCCGTCGAAGTTGTTGCGGCACAGTCCGGATTCGGTAGCGTCACCGCGCTGCGGGTGCATCTGCGCGCGGCTACCGGCACGACGCCCGCCGGTTATCGCCGGTCGTTGCGTCACTAGCAAATCTCGTCGGCGAACGCGCGTACCAGGCGGTATCGATCGGTCGATGTTCTCGGATTGTCGGATCTGAAGCCGCCGGTGCGCTACGGTTGATTTGCCCGGACACGCTTCGTATTAATGAGAAGCCTGTCCGGGAGAGGCTTATGCTTCGCGTGCTTTCCGTCTCGTGACCGGCCAGTTCGATTGCCAATCATTAACTGAATGACTTAGATCGACTGAACTACTTCCCTTTCGACTCGCGAATCCGCACCTCGCGGCCAGCGATGAGATCAATGCGTGAGAGGTGGTTGGAACATGACCGATCTGGAAATCGGCCCGCTGGCGGTGCCGCAGATCGAGCCGGCGACCGCGAGCACACCGCTGCGGCGCGCCGCCGGACGTTTGCAGGATGCGCTGCCGTCGGGTTGGCAGGTCGAAATCGTCGACGCCGGTGCGCCGAGCATCGTCGACGCACCGGACCGTCAGCCGGTAGTCCGGGTGGTTATGCCGGGGGCTTGACTACCCCGTCCATCCCATCGGCATCAGCAGGGACTTCTGCTCGCAGAATGCGTCCAGACCCTCTGGTCCGTTCTCCCGGCCGAGGCCGGAGTTCTTGTAACCGCCGAACGGCGAGCTCGGGTCGAATGCGTACCAATTGATCGCGTAGGTTCCGGTGCGCACCCGCGCCGCGATTTCCGCGCCGTGCTCGATATCGGCGGTCCAGACCGAGCCGGCCAGGCCGTATACGGAATCGTTCGCGATGGCCACCGCTTCGTCCTCGGTCTCGTACGGAATGACCGACAGGACCGGGCCGAAAATCTCCTCTTGCGCGATCGTCGACTTGTTGTCGACATCGGCGAAGATGGTCGGCTCGACGAACCAGCCGCGGTCCACATTTGCCGGGCGGCCGCCGCCGAGCACCAGTCGCGCACCCTCCTCCTTGCCCTTGGCTATATAGCCCTCGACACGGTCGCGCTGGCGTTCGGAGATCAGTGGGCCGAAGGTCGTCGCCGGATCGGTGGGATCGCCGGTCTTCAGCGTCCGCACGTGCTCGACCAGCGCGTCCAGGATCTCGTCGTAGCGGCTGCGCGGCGCGAGAATGCGGGTCTGCGCGACGCAACCCTGGCCGCTGTTCATCAGACCGGAGAAGGCGAGCACCGGGATATTGACGATATCCATATCCGGCAACAGGATTGCCGCCGATTTGCCGCCGAGCTCGAGCGAGACGCTCTTGAGTTGTCCGGTCGCAATGGCGCCGATCTTGCGACCGACCGCGGTGCTGCCGGTGAAGGTGACCTTGTCGACGCCCGGATGCGAGACCAGATACTCCGCGGCATCCGCTTCGGCGGGCAGGATCGACAGCACGCCCTCGGGCAGGCCCGCCTCGGTGAAGATTTCCCCGATCTTGTTGGCGGTCAACGGAGTCAGCGGCGCGGGCTTGAGCACCACCGTGCATCCGGCGAGCAATGCGGGTGCGAGCTTATTGGCCGCGAGGAACAGCGGGACATTCCAGGCCGTGACGGCCGCGACCACACCGCGCGGCTCCCGCGAGACCCGCGCGGTACCGAACAGACCGGTGCGAGTTTCGTTCCAGGGGAAGGACGCGGCCAGTCCGGCATACGCGTCGAGCGCGGCCACCGCCGGAATCTGGTTGAGCGTCATGGCGATCATCTGCGGTGCGCCCATTTCCGCGGTGAGCGTGGCGAGCAGATCGGCCGAACGCTCTTCGATCAGGCGCGCGGCGCGCGTCAGTACCTGGGCGCGCTCCGCGGGCGGTGTGGACGGCCACGGACCGTTGTCGAAGGCGTGCCGGGCGGCGGCTACCGCGGCGTCGACGTCGGCGCGACCGACCACCGGGACGCTGCCCACCGGCTCGACCGTCGCGGGCGAGATGACCTGGAGGCGCTCGGTGGCGGCGGGCGCGGTCCAGCGGCCGCCGATGAACAGGCTGTCGTAATGCATGAGAACACGTTACAGTTTTGTGGCCCGATTGTCTGTAACGTGTTCCAGTTTTCCATCCGGGCAGCGGTCTGAACTGCGCGAATTCCGACCTGTCGGTTCGCTTTTCAGAGAACGCACTATTGCGTTCTATTGCTGCACCGGTCATGCTGTAGCTACTGATCAGCTCGCTCGATTCATGAACCGATTACGCAATTGGGGAGTCAGAGTCATGGCGGTGCAAGTGATCGGTCGGTCGTTGATGACCAGCGACCAGACCGAGCATCAAGCTAAAAGTGTCGGCGCAGGTGGGTGGGTAGTTTCCTTCCTACCGGGCCGGACGCTGACTATCGAGCAGGCAACCGCCGCGATGCAGGCCGCCGAGGCGGTCGCCGTCGTCGGAATGCTGGCTGATCAGGTCGGTCTGACCACCCTGGAGACGGTCGGTTTGGCCATTCAGGAATCGCCATGGGCGGCCACGATCAACGCGTGCGGGCGCAGGAGCTGGCGCCGGGGCTGGCTGGAGAAGTAGCGCTACGGCTTGGTGGCCACTACCACCAGATTGCTCACCAGTAACTCTCGCAACACGGGTACGCGAACCACCCACCAGGCCCAACGCGGGTGGTAGCGGGGGAATACGATGCGCACATCTGCGGAAGTGCCTGTCGCCCAACGCAACCCGTCGGCGGCGGCGACCGCGAACAGCGACTTGCCGAAGCGGTTCTTCGGTTCCCGTCCGGTCTTGCGACGGTATCGGCGCGCCGCGTACTCACCACCGAGGTAGTGCCACGGCCCTGTTTCGTGGCCGCCGAACGGGCCGTGCCACACCGTGTACGAGAGCACGATCAAACCACCCGGACGGGTCACGCGGACCATTTCGTCAGCCATCACCCACGGTTGCGGAACATGCTCGGCGACATTCGAGGAGAAGCAGATGTCGACCGCGTTATCGCGGAACGGCAGTGCCATACCGGATCCGCGGACCGCGCCCGCTACCGAGAGTCCGGCGGCGTGCATCTCCGATGGGTCGGGCTCGACGGGGATGTAGCGCGCGCCCGTCTTGACGAATTCGTCGGCGAAGTAGCCGGGGCCGCCGCCGACATCCAGGATGGTCGCGCCTTCGAGGCCGTTTCCGGTGACATCTGTGTAGAAATCGCCGAGCATCGCCGAGCTGTCAGCGGCCAGACCGCCGTAGAACAGTGCGGGATCGGTCTGCTCGAATCGGAAACTGCCGAGCAGCCGCAGCGACCGGCGCAAGGTCGCCCGCCGCGCGAACCGGGACACGGCTCGTCCACGCCGTGGGGCATGCGTCGCCACGGCCTCGGCTGGCTCGGTTTCAGCAGTCGGCACGGCGCAGAGTCTCGCACAGCGTGGGCAACCCACCGCAGTGCCGCCCGCCTGGGCTGGGAATTCTCGCGGGCGTCGGTTGCTGTTCATGCGGTGCGCGATTGCTGGTAAGGGCGCGGTGGAGGCTGGTCGGGCAGGTGCGCGGGTTAGGGTGTACGGCGATATCCGTGACCTGCTGACCGAGAGAGAAGCTCCACCGTGCGCGAAGTCCTCCTGCTGTGCTGGCGTGACACCGGGCACCCGCAGGGCGGCGGCAGCGAGCGATACCTGGAACAGGTCGGCGCGCAGCTTGCCGCGCGCGGGGTCAAGGTAACCCTGCGCACCGCGCGTTATCCGGGCGCACCGAAGCGGGAGCGGATCGACGGCATCGATATCAGCCGGGCGGGCGGGCGGTTCTCCGTCTATCCGCGGGCGCTGGCCGCGATCGCGTTCGGACGGCTCGGCATCGGGCCACTGCGGGGTCTGCGGCCCGATGCGGTGATCGATACGCAGAACGGGATCCCGTTCTTCGCGGGTGCGGCGACGAACGCGCCGTCGGTGGTGCTGGTGCATCACGGGCATCGGGAGCAGTGGCCGGTCGCCGGACGGTTTGTCGGGCGGATCGGCTGGTGGATCGAATCGCGGCTCTCGCCGCGGGTGCATCGGCACAACCAATACCTGACCGTTTCGCTGCCCTCCGCCGAGGAACTGGCCACGCTGGGGGTGGACGGTTCCCGGATCGCTGTGGTCCGCAACGGCGCCGAACCCGTTCCAGTGGACGCACCGACCGGCTGTGCGGAGACGCGCACCGAAGAGCCGCGCATCGTGGTGCTCTCGCGGTTGGTGCCGCACAAGCAGATCGAAGACGCGCTGGCGGTTGTCGCGCGACTACGGAGCCGGATTCCCGGCCTGCGACTGGATGTGATCGGCGACGGCTGGTGGGCGGACAACCTGAAAGCCGACGCCCGCCACCTCGGCATCGCAGACGCGGTCACCTTCCACGGCCACGTCGACGAGCGGCGCAAACACGAATTGCTCGCGCGCGCTTGGGTACATGTGCTGCCCTCGCGCAAGGAGGGCTGGGGCCTCGCGGTCATCGAGGCGGCGCAACACGGTGTACCGACGATCGGCTACCGCAGTTCACGCGGACTCACCGATTCCATTGTCGACGGGGTGACCGGATTGCTCGTCGATGATGTGAGCCAGCTCGCCGAGTCCGTCGGTGAGCTCGTCGACGACACCGAGGCGCGCGCTGTCATGGGGGAGAAGGCGCGTGCCCGTGCGCGTGAATTCTCTTGGGAGCAAACCGGGAACGGCGTGTACGAGGTGCTCGCGGCGGCGGCTCGAGGTGAGCACAGCTCCGGGCTTATCCCGCCGGGACCCTGATCGGTAGTGGTCGCGGTCATGCGACGAACTCGTCGTTGACCGGCAATACGCGTGCGGCGTTCGGGATGTCGTGGCCCGTTGAATCGATCTTCGGAGTCGGTGCGCAGTGCGGTCCGTTGCTCCTGTTCGGCTAACCGTGCGCGGCGTGCTGCCGTCGGCCAGCTGGGGAGGTCGCCGATGTCGGATGTCATAGGCGTTGTCGGCCTGCCGATCCGCGCCCTGAGCGTGCGGGGTGGTCCTATTTGCTTGCGTGCGCTGCCGCCCGGGTCAACGGCGTGGGCGCAATATGGCCGCGAGCAGCAGGCCACCGACTAGAAGGGCGGCCCAGAGGATGTGGGCGGCGTAGGCGATCACGCGGTGTGCGGACTGTGATTCTTCGAAATGGTCGGTGGCGTCGGGGACTCGGTACAGCGCCAGTTGGGAGTCGGCGTAGACCGAGTCCAGCTGGGCGAGTGTTGTTTTCGACTCGCCGAGCGGTCCGGGCGTGGTGCGTTCGACGAGGACCCAACCGACCCCGAGCTCGCTCAACCGCCGTGCCGAATCACCGTGCAGCAGTGCGGTTTCCACCTCCCGCGCCCGGGTGCCCTCACCGGCCACGGTGCGCCCGTGCACCGGAAGCTCACCGGTCTGCAGCACATCGCGCGGCAGCATCCGCGGTGCCGGATCCAACACCGCCACCTTGCCGCTGTACGGAAACTTCCGAAACATCCCGCCGGGCAACACCGCGACATCCCCAGGCCCATCGATCCGTTCCGCAACCCGCTGCCAGCCGACCGGATAATGCACCGGCTTCAGTGCCCCGCCCACACCCCAGGCCAGATCGAACAGCGGCAGCACCAGCATTGCGATGAATACCGTTGCGGCCAAGGCCATCCCGGGCGAGCGGGCGGACTCCTTCGGCACGGCGCTATTCGCTGCCCAGCGCACTGCGACCGCTCGACACCCAGCGGCGGCGCACAGCACGTACGCAGGCATGGCAAGAGCCACATACTTCTGCGTATCCCGCAACAACCCCGCCCCGGGCACATGACCAACAAGCCACTCCATGTCGCTCATGCCCCACGACGTCGCCCCCAATGCGGGCAGTAGGACGGCGAGAGCCGCAAGTAGCAGCAATGCGCGACGGACTCGCAACCTCTCACGATCGATGCGGCCAGCGGCGATTGTCGCGGCCTCGGGGTGCGTCGAATTTGTGGCGCCTACGGGAGTTGCGCGGGCGCTGGATGTCTCGGCCGCCTCGCGATTCGGGAGATGGGAGATTGCGGAATCGCCGGACATTTCGGCAGCAGAAGCTGGCGGATGGGTTGTGGCGGTGTCGGATTCATCGGCAAGTGAAGTGCTCGTCGAGGGGGTGGTGGACTGACGGGCGGTATGGCCGTTCGAAATGCCCATCTTGATACCCGCGGTGGTGCGGATGCCGATGGCTACGAGGGTCAGGAGTAGTGCGGTGGCGATCAGCGCGAGGGGGGTGGTGCGGGAGGCGGGAACCGAGTCGGCATTCCATATTCCGCCGAGTCCGGCCAGGGAGCCGAGGGTGCCGAGGGCGGGTTCGGCGCGGGCGGCGAAGGCGGCGATACCTGCGGGGTCGGAGGGTTCGGAGCCTGCGCCGGACAGTGCCGTCGCGGTCAACCATGGTGCGGACGTGGCCAGCAGCAGCGCAAGCGCGCCAAGTAGATTTCGGCGTCGAACCAGGACCATGGCGGTGCAGCCCGCCAGCAGCGCACCCGTCGGGGTCAGTCCCGCGGCCGCGAAGCATCCAGCCAGAGCCGCCCACGAACTCACGGCACTCTTGCGCGAAGCGGACTTTCCGCTTCGGCTGGGGCCCGCTTCGATGTTCGGCTTCTTGCGGGAAGCGGCGTCCGGGTCGATCGAGCAGCGGATTCGGTAGGCGGCCAATGCGGTCCAGGGCAGAGCTGCATATCCGGTCAGGAGGCTCCAGTGGCCTTGCAGGAGACGTTCGGCGACGTATGGGTTCCACATGGCGACCGTGACGGCGACCAGTTGGGGGCCGGTCGATACCCGGAGCAATTCGCGGGACAGGACTGCGGCGCCGAATCCGGCTGCCCACAATGCGACGAGCAGTATTGCCTTGACGATCGAACCGCCGTCGATGAGCGGTGCGAGCGCTGCCAGCAGCGCATCCTGAGGGACTGCGCGTGGGGCCGCGTCACCGAGACCGAGCGCGGAGTCCGTCAGGTAGGAACGCGGTGTGCTCACCGCGTCGCGCAGCAGAAGGTAGCCCGGCCCGAGCAGTGGGCCTGCGATGAGCAGCGCCAGCAGGCCGCTGTAACCGGCGGGGACGAACCTTGCCCACCGGGTGCGTCGAGTCGGGCCGCTGCCACTCACGCCTGTGCACCTTACGTACCGACGAGCAAACCGCCACCTTCCGGTACCGAGCGCCTGTCACGGGCATCACCCGCCGGGCACACGCAGGACCTCGGCCTGGGATGGAGTCAGTCCAACGGCGATTTAGATGGTGGGCGCGTGCGGGGCGCGGGGTGGCGGGGTGGGACGATTGCCGCGTGCCCGCTGTCCGTCGTCTCCCCGTAGTGGCGGATCTGACGTTGGTCACGGCAGGGGCGATGACGGCCAATGTGGCGGGATATCTGCTGCAGATGCTGGCCAGCCGGTGGTTGGGGGTCACCGGATACAGCGAATTCGCCAGCCTGCTCGCGGTGCAGCTGTTGTGCGCGGTACCCGCCCTTGCACTCCAGAACGTGGTTGCCAGGGAACTGGTGCGCGGGTCGAGTGTGGCGGCACTGCGCGGCTTGCAGTGGCGGTGTGCGGTGATCGTCGCGGTAATCGCCGCGGTACTGGTGCCGGTTGTGACGGCGGTACTGAACGTCGGCGTACTCGCCGGTGCAGCCGCCCTCGGCGCGGCCCCCGCCTTGGTTCTGCTATCCGGTGAACAGGGAATCCTGCAGGGCAGCAGACGCTTCCGAGCCCTGGCCGTAGTCCTGGGCGCGGCCGGGGTGGCGCGTGTGGTCCCGGCGTTGGTGGTCCTCGCGGCGGGTGCCGGCACAGCTCCCGCATTGTGCGCCGCCGCCGCAGGAATCGTCGTCGCCGCCGCGTTCGCCCGCTCCACCGCAGGCTCACCCCCACCACGTACTCGCCCCGCTATCGCCCCCGCGACAGAACGGTCGTCGGACGTCATCTCCGAAGGCGCTGCCGCCGAAGAACCGATGCCCGGATACGCAGTCGACGAAGCGGGAACTCGAGATGACGTTCGGTCCGGCAGCGAGCGGCCGCCGGCTCAGGGTGTGCGTTCCGTCGCAGTGTTGCCGGTATTGCGGGCGGCGCAGGCCCAGGCGGCGTTGATGGCATTGTCGTCGGCGGATTTGATCGTCGCGCGAATAGTTTTGGACGAGGCGGATGCGAGCCGGTACGCGCTGGGGGCGATCGCGGCGAAGATCGCGTTCTGGCTGCCGCAGGCCGTGGGAGTCGTGCTGTATCCGCGGATGGCGCAGCCGACACATTCGGCGCGTGCGATCCGGGATGCACTGGCGGTGCTGTCGGGCATCGGAATCGTGGCGGTATCGGGCGCTGCCCTGGCGGCACCGCTCGCGCCATTGTTCGCGGGTCAGGATTACGCGCCGATCCAAGGCTTGCTGTGGTTGTTCGCCCTGCAAGGAGCCGTACTCGCGGTGCTGCAGGGTGCACTGCTTTCGGCGATCGCGGTGGACCGCACCGCCCTCGCCGCGGTGACCTGGCTCGGCTTGGTGGTCGAGGTGGTCCTCATGGCCTGTTTCGCCCGCTCGGTACCGACGCTGATCACCACCGCGGTCTGTGTCGCGGCAGCTACCACAACGCTCGTGGCGGTGATCGTGTTGCGTACCGCCGACCACTCCGGGACCGCCGAACCGCCGGGCGCATCCAGCTGATCACGCCCTATCCGAGCACAACCGACCGCCGAGCCGACAAGACACGCGTCGTAGAGCCGTCGACTCGCCTAGCATCACCAGCATGATCACCGCTGTGCACACGCTGGTTTACGCGGAGGATCCGGACGCGGCCCGCGCCTTCTTCCGTGACGTTCTCGGCTGGCCGAATGTGGATGCGCATGGGGGGTGGCTCATATTCGGGACGGGGCCGAGTGAGCTCGGGGTGCATCCGGCGGATGGGCCGCCGCGTCACGAGATTTCGCTGATGTGCGATGACCTCGAGCAGACGATGGCGGAATTGGGCGGGCGTGGGGCGGAATTCGTGGGTGAGATCGCCGAGCGGGGTTTCGGGCGCTGCATCGATATGAAGATTTCCGGCGCGGGAGTAATGCTGCTGTATCAGCCGTCGCATCCCGTTGCCTACCCGCTGGGTCCGTCCGCGCCCTGAATCGACCCACGCGAAAACGAACTCGGCTCCCCGGCATAACGCCGGGGAGCCGAGTGGTCGGACTAACGATCAGAGATTCTTCTGGATCCTGATCTGCTCGGTCGGAGCATCATCCCCGCCGCGACCCGGCCCACGCCGACCCACACCGGCCGGAGCGGCCCCGCCGCGGATCCCGAGGAACACACCGCCGACCACGGCGGCGACACCGAGCACACCGAGCACGATCGGCATGACCCGGCCGTACAGCGACAGCTTGTCGATGTTCTCCTTGGCCACCGAAATCTGCGATTCGATGGTGTTCTCGTCGAAGACGAGGTGCGACTTCAGCGCGGTGACGTCCGGGTGGTCGCCGCTGCGCGCGTAGTACAGGTGGATCTGCTCGCCACCCTTGATCACGGTGCCGGTCTGCGGCTCGACCCACAGGTCGCGGGTGTCGGTGTAGAAGCGGGTCATGGTGACCGGGTCGTCGCCCTCGAGGCCCCACTTCGAGGCGGGCAGGCTCAGCTTGTTGGTCGGAGACTGGATCACTTCCCACATGTTGGTCACCGGGACCGACATCTGGAAGTGGTAGACCTTCATGTCGTTGATCTCGGACTCTTCGATGAACTTGGCGTCGTAGGACTTACGCGCATTGACATCGAAGTACGGGTAGCTCTTCTTCTCGGTGCCGATCGGGAAGCGGTACTGCAGACCGGTGTGCTGGACCGGGTCGGCGATACTCTGCATGTCCTTGTTCACCGTGACGGCGATGGAGCCGTTGGGGTCCTTGGCCACCGGCTCGCCGGTCTTGCGGTCGATGGTGACCCGGTCGACGGTCGCGGTGAGCAGGCCGGTGTCGCCCTGCTTATCGATGCGCCGCAGGGTCTGACCGGCCTGGACGGTCATCTCGGTGGCATCGGAGGGCTCTTCGACGGTGAGGAACCGCTGCGAGATCAGCGGCACATTCGTGTCGATCTTGGCCGCGCCCTCCGGTGCGGTGAGCGATTTGGAGTCCAGGACCAGGCTGTCTTCGCCCGGCTGGTTCGTCGCTATGGTGGTGATCTCGAGATCGAGTGGAGTTTTCGCCAGTTTGCTGACGGTGTAGGTCGGGATCATCACCGCGGCGACGATCAGCAACGCACCCAGACCCACGAGCAGGCAGGCCACCGTCCTTCTGGTTCCGGCACTCAGTGCCATGCAAACTCTCCTCGTCGTAGAACACAGGTCTGTACAACGAGTACTGCGGGCGCGCCGCTGCACTCGTGAGCCCCGACACTAACAGCCCGATGTCGTACCATGCGGTGCCGAGGCCGGATTCGACCGAGAAATCGCCCGAGTCTAGCGCGAAATCTGAAACGTGGGGTTACCACCTGGTAGGACATCCTGCAGACTGGAGTCCGATGACCGCCACCTTATCCGCGCCGACCACCGACGCACCCGCGCGGACACGCGGTTTCGTGCCCGCCTTGGAAGGTATGCGCGGCATGGCCGCACTCGGTGTGCTGCTGACGCACGTCGCATTCCAGACCGGCGCCGCGAATACGCCTGTGCTCGGGCGGGTTTGGGAACGGTTCGATATGGCGGTCGCGGTCTTCTTCGCGCTGTCCGGATTCCTGCTGTGGCGTCCGCATGCGGCGGTGGCGCGCGGACTGGGCACCGCGCCGTCGGTCGGCCATTACTTACGGCATCGGGCGGCGCGCATTCTGCCCGCGTATTGGGCGGTGGTCGCCGCGGTGCTGATCCTGGTGCCGAGTGCGGCCGATACCGCCGGCCTGCGGGTTTGGGCTTCGAATCTGGCGTTGACGCAGGTATTCGTGCCGCTCACGCTCACCGATGGACTCACCCAGATGTGGAGTCTGTCCGTCGAGGTGGCCTTCTATGCCGCGCTGCCGCTGCTGGCATTCGTGGCGGTGCGGTTGCGTGGCGATACCGCGCGCTGGCGCATCCCCGCGATCCTCGCGCTCGCGGTGGTGAGCCTGGGCTGGAACTTCATTCCGGTGCCGACTCCCGACGCCATTCACGCCGACAATTGGCTGCCCGGATATCTGCCGTGGTTCGCGGGCGGCATGTTGCTCGCCGAGCTCGTCGATAATAGTGATCAGCTATCACCGCGGCTTCGGCTGCTCGCCAATCAGCCGGTGATGTGGAGCATCGCGCTGGTCGCATTCCTGATCTCCGCCACCGACCTGGGCGGTCCCGCCGGGCTGACGCGGGCCGAGCCGTGGCAGTACGCGGCGAAGATGGGTTTCGGCGCGATCATCGGTTTCGCACTGCTCGCTCCGCTGGTGCTGCGCCCGCCCGGCGCGCGTCCACATCGCTGGTTGGAATCCGGGGTCGCCGCGATGATCGGGCGCTGGTCCTACGGCATCTTCCTCTGGCATCTCGCGGTGCTCTCGGTGGTGTTCCCGATTTTCGGAATCCTGCCGTTCGGTGGCAACTTCGGCAAGGTGCTCATCCTGACGATCGCGATCACCCTCCCGATCGCCGCGGCCAGCTATGCACTCATCGAGGAACCGGTTCGCCGGTTCGCACGTGATCGCGATCGTGCCAAGGCCGCGCGCTCGGCTGCGACCGTGATGGAAGCGCGCGACGAGACGGTTGGCTGACCGGATTCGGGCCTGCGGCGAGTGAAGTGCTCACCTCCGGTGACTGTGAGCGGGTGGCCGCAGGACTCGGCGCCGCGAGATCGGGCGGTTGTGGTCAACTGTCGAGCTGGCGGCGGATGTCGAGCAGATGGTGCCGGAGCTCGTGCAGCGTGTGCAGGGCGAGCCAACGCAGTGGACGTTGCCGGCGCTCGGGGTAGGTGAAAATGAGCTTGCGGTCCCAGTCCGCAGGTGCCAACCGGTCGAGGACATTGCCGAAGAGCAGCGCCGCATCCTCGAGTTGCCTGGCGACATCCGAGGGGCGTTGATCGGCATATCCGTCGTGTTCGACGCGTTCGTCGCGACCCATCGGCTCCGGTGCCGGTGTATCGACCCGGCGGGCGAGCAGCACCCGTTCTCGTTGTGCGAATAGCACATCCCGCACATGGCACGCATATTCCAACGGCGACCACACATCCGGCGCGGTGCGCTGCCGAAGTACCCGACCGTCACCGGCGAGCAGTGCCGCGTATTCCGCTGCGTGGCCCCTGGTCAGCGCCGATATCTCGGGAACCAAGGCAGGGTCGTACTCGAATCCGCACTCCGCGCAGTCCGTCATCTGTTCGAGGCTATTCCCTCAACGATGTTCACGTCGGGCGGGCAGCGCGGCGATGCCGACGGCGATCACGGCGAGCAGTGCGGGAACTTGCACCCACAGCGAGCCACCCATGTATCCGCCTGCGGCGCGCCATGGTCCGGTGGACAGGGCTGCCGCCGCGGTGGCGGTGCCGAGGCCCGCGACGGCGGTGAGGACTTTCGGCGTCACCCGTGCGGAGAACCGGGTGGCGGCGAGCGCGACCACGGTCAGAGCGGTGCCGACCGGTCCGGCGATGACTGTTGCGACGGCAGCGATTCCGAGCGCGCCGAGAACGCGATTGCCCCAGGTGGTCGGGGGCGACGCGCCGTCGGCGGTTTGATCGGCTGCGTGCACGTCGGAGTCGGCACGGCCGCGCTTACCAGGCGGATTTCGAGTGGCGTCTGTGCCCGCGGGTGAATTCGTCCCCGGGCCAACGGTTGCCGGGATCCGGCGCTTGCGGGGGATGGCGATCAGGATGAGCGGGATGAGCAGCAGCAGGCCGCCGAAGATGCTGAGGCGGTACCAGCGGTCGTTGGGGAATGAGACGGTGATGGGATTCGAGTAGTCGTCCGGGAGCAGCCAGCCTTGCTGCCAGCCGTTGACCACGACCGGCTCGAGTTCTTTGCCGTCGGCGGTGCGCGCCTGCCAACCGACATTGGTGCTGAGCGGCAGGACGAGAAGCTGTCCCGACTTCGTAGCCGGCGTTGCCGCGGGGGCGAAATCGGTGCGGTTCAGGCGAAGTCGGTCGACGAAGAAAAGATCCGTCGGCGCGACCGTCACATCAGCTCGCCCTGCCGCCACCGGGATCGTGTCGGTGGATCCGCTGTTGGCCGCATCGGTTGGACCGGGGCGGGCATTCCCGGTGTCCGCCAACTCGGGCGGAAGTTCCGAATCCGCACATACGCGAGCGGGAACCGGTGCACCAGAGCGCAATTCATCAGCGGTCGCGGTGACGGAGGTATGCACGAAACGTCCACCGAGCGCAATCGTCGGCCCCTGCGCACACGGGACGGTGATCAGCCGATCCCCCGGGGCGGGCGCGGGGTAATCGGGACCGAGTACCGCTACCTCGGCGAGACCTGGCGGCTGCGTCTGGGCGAACCCGAGGGCGGTCCGGTCGAGAACCGGCTTCCAGGTCTGAATGCTCAGTTCGATGCGATCGGTCACGGTGGGCTGCAATGAGACTCGGGTCGCTTCGCCCGGCTCGATCTCGCGAACCTGTGGGCCGTTGCCGAGATTTACGACTATCGAAAGCGGTGCGGCGGGCAGTTCGCCGAGCGACGGTGTCACGTCCAACCCTGTCACCAGCGCGGGTTCGGGCAATTCCAGTGTGAGTGTCGGTTTGCCGCCCGCCAGATTCCGCACCGAATCCTCCGGCGCGGTCCAACTCGTGCGCGGATCCCCATCGGTCGCCGCGAAGGCGGAACCACGGAGGTCGCCGACGTCTGCCTTACCTCGGGCGACGGGATGCGTGTTGTCGGTGAGCAGCGCCTCGAGCGCCGGGCCCTGTCGAGTCCGCACGGTCAACTGCGGCGTCACACTCACCGGTTCCGGTACCGACAGCGTGCGTTCGAAGGTGCCGGGTTCCTCCGGTGCCAGGGCGAGTCCCTTGCTGCACCGCACCCGGTCCGGCGCATCGAAACACGCACTGCGCCCGGGAAATTCCTGACCGAGATCCCAGGTCCGCACCTGCGCGCCCGCCGGGGTGGGCGGCAGCACGGTCCGATGCCGAATATCGACCCGCACCGGCGAACTCCGGTCGGTGTAGTCGTCCAGAGTCAGCTCGCTGATTCCGAATTGCCCACCGCGCGTTCCGTCCTCGGTGCGGATGGCGGTGATGGTGAGCCAGTCCGTCTTGCCCACAGGCAGCGAAATCGACACCGGCATGCCAGGTTCGGGAATCCGCGCGGACACACTTCCGTTCGCGGTCCGCACCTCGACCCACTTCACCGGATCGCCGATCGCGGCCGCGCTGGTGGTCAACTGCAGCAACCCGGAGCTGATCGGATGGTCGAGATCGAGCCGAAGCCATTGTCCCAGTGCGTGTTCGGCGCCATTGCTGATCCACGCGGTCGACGGATCGCCATCGACAACCGCGGCCGTCGAACTGCCGGGCGCGGAGCCGCCCAACTGGGTGGCGTCGGCGGCGGAACTCGATGCGGTGACCGTCGCACCCGACCATTCCCCGCGCACCAATTCCGCACCGGGAACGGGATAGTCGGGCACAAGGTTGTGCGTGCGGCGCGCATCGTCGGGAGCGCGCAGCGCCGAATTGTGATTGTCGACCCGACCGAAGTCGGCCTCCCGGTTCATCGGCGTATCCGTCACCGTCAACGGGCCGATCGGCAATCCGGCGGCCGCCGCATCGGATGCGAGAAGTGTCGGCGCGGGTCCGGGATCGCGACGCAACCGTTCGAGCACTTCTGGCCCGCCCTGAACTGTCCCGACCGAGGTCATGGGCACCGTGTAGGCACCGGGGAATGATGTCGGCGCGCCTGTGCCGCTCTGGATCTCGATCGGAGTGCCCGCAGGCGATGCCTCGACGCGATAGATCTCGACCGCCCGATACGCGGGGCGCAGATCACCATCGGCGACCAGACCATCGGGTCTGACAGTTTCGATCGGGTTGCCGAATTCGGCCACCTTGTGCAACCCCGGCGACCCGTCGATCGCCTGATGCGCCAGCATCGGCCGGGTCGAACGTGACGTATCCGGATCGAGATCGTTGCGCAACACCAGAATTCCGATGCCCTGCTCGGCCAGCGTCGCGGCGAGACCGGTCGACGGCCTGCCGTCGGCGATCAACCGCTGCACCGAATCCATGGCACGGATGGTGCCCGGCGGATTCAGCGGCACCGCATCCCGGATAGCCCACGGCGTACTCGCGAGTGCCTGCAGCGGTTCGTCGCGGGTGAGGCCCCACACCTGACTGCCGAAGGGTGCGCCGGGCACAACCAGCGCTCGGGTATCGGAGGCATTGTGGGACAGCCACTGCGCCGTCTGCTTCCAGTACCCGGGCACTTCGTCATAGGCGCCGCGCGGTGCGAGCTTCGCGGTCCAGGCCAATGAGGTGGACAGCGCGAGCGCAGTGAGGATCAAGGCCGCGACGGCGACCGACCTATCGCGTTCGGGATGGGCGAAGGCGCTGCGCCACACCGGCATCGGGACGGACGCGGGCAGCGGCACCTTGCTCAACATATGAGCGAGACCGAGCACCAACGGAATTCGGATCAGCGGTTCCAGCTTGTGCACGTTGCGCAGCGGCGCGCCGCCGGCATCCAGGAATACCCGCACCGAGTCCGCGAACGGTCCGCTCAACTCACCGACAAATCCGGCACAGATCCCGACCAGCCCGACCAGCAGAATCAGCGCGAGCCGCCCGCGATACGGCATGGACCGCATCGCCAATCCGGCCATACCCGCCGCCGCGAGCAGTCCGGTGGCCAGCACCGCGGCGGGCTGGGTCACCAGCACCGCGCCCGCGATCCGCTCCGGCGATACGAACGGCGTCCAACTGTCGGTGCCGCGCAGCACTTCACCGAGCGAGGCCCACTGCGTGGTCACCCCGGACGATTCGATGTAGTCCAGGAACGGCGGACTCACCTTGCCGAGCAACAGCAACGGCACCGCCCACCAGAATGTGGCCAGCACCAGCAGCGGAATCCAGGCCCGGGTGAACCGCCACCACTTCCGGTTCGGTCGATACGACGCCCACCACAGCAGCGCGGGCAGAAATGCGGCGACCGTCGCCACCGCATTGACCGCACCCATCAATGCCAAGGCCAGCGCACTACCGGCGGGCGAGGCCGCACCGCCGCGCCGGCTCCGATAGGCACTGCCCAGGGCGGCGGGCGCGAGCAGCACCCACGGCGCGAGCACCATCGGCAGCGTCTCCGAGGAGATCGAACCGAGCGTGGTCAGCACCCGCGGTGACAATGCGAATGCGGCCGCCGCCACGATCCGCGAGCCGCGTGAGCCGATGCCGAGCGCTTCGCAGAGCCGCACGATGCCCCAGAATCCGGCGAGCAGCAGCAATGCCCACCAGATCCGCTGCGTCACCCAGGCGGGCAGACCGAGTAAATGTCCGGCCGAGAAGAACGCGCCGTGGGGGAAGAAATATCCGTAGGCCTGGTTCTGCACCTGCCCCATCGGGGCCTGACTGCTCCACAGGTGGGCGGCGCGTTCGAGGAAACCCAGCGGATTCTGCGCCAAGTCGTATTTGGTGTCGGCGACCGTCAGGCCGGGCGCCTGGAGAAAGGTGAGCAGGAACGCCGCGACCACGGTCCCGGCGAACCAGCCTCTGCCCAGCGGGGCGCTGTCGTGTTGACGCGCCGCGCCGGAAGTACCGAACGAATCGGAAACTGAACCGGAGAGCTGTGTTGAATCTGCGGCGCTCACCGGCCCTCCGTGGTTACGCGGGCTGCCGCCTACGGGCCTATCGCCCGCACCGCGGGGGATCAGCGGCTGCCGTACTCAACGTTGTTGAGTAGCGAGGAGGTGGAGTCGGAACGCTCGATATCGGGCCGCGTGTTCTGCTGCACTGCCATCGTGATGACGAACACCCCGATCACGCCCAACACGGCGCCCGCGACCGCACTCGCAACACCAGGGACAGCAAACTTCATCGCGGCACTCCAATACATCGATGCAGGCATATTCTCGGCCAACCTAGCAGGGCCGCGCGCGATCACCTACGTTCAGGCCACCGATAGCGGAACCGAATAGCGGGCGCGGGTCGCTCAGCTCAGGATGGCGCAGTGCAAACTGCCGAGCAGTGTGCGCAGTTTGGCGGTGGTCTCGTCCAACTCGGCGTGCGGATCCGAAGCGGCCACGATGCCGCCGCCCGCGAAGGCGCGGATCGAGCGCCCGTCGGCGGCGATTTCCGCGCTGCGAATCGCGACCACCCATTCGCCGTCGCCGTACGCATCGCACCAGCCGACCGCACCGCCGTAGAAGCCGCGTTCCTCTTCTATGTGCGCGATGGTGTCGAGGGCGAGATCGGTCGGCGTGCCACAGACGGCGGGGGTGGGATGCAAGCGGATCGCCAGGTCGAGCGCGGTCGTCGCGGGATCGCGCAGGCGACCGGTGATCGGAGTGGCCAGATGCCAGACCTCGTGGGTATTGATCAGCTGCGGGCCGTCCGGAATGGTGAGTTCCGCGCACACCGGCGCGAGCACTTCCCGAATCCACTCGATGACGAACGCATGCTCATCACGATTCTTGGTGCTGGCCAACAACTCTCGCGCCTGCGCGGCATCGTCCTCCGGATCGGCGAGGCGCGGCAACGTCCCCGCGAGCGGATGCAGCGTGACGGTCGTGCCGTGCCGTGCGACCAGCACCTCCGGGGTGGCGCCGACCAGCGTCGCACCCGGCCGGCCCGCGGCCGTCAGGTCGACCGCGAAAACATTCGCATGCGGATGCCTGGTCAGCAGATGCCCCGCGACCAGCTCCGGTTCCAGCGCGCTATCGGCTTCGGCCAGCACCGATCGAGCGGCCACGACCTTGCGCAACGGCTGCGCCGGATCGTTCAGCTGCTCGACCAGTTTCGTCACCCGCGCGACATGCTCTGCCGGACTCGGTATTTCGGTGATGACCCGAACGGCGGGCAGGTCAGGCAGTGCCGCGGGCCGCCACGGCCCGACCGTGCGCTGTGCCTGCTCGGGCACGCAAAGCGCGGCCGAATTCCGGGGATCGAACGGCAGGGCGCCGACGATCAGCTCGGCGGTCCCGTCCCGCAACGCCGCCACCGCCCGCGCCGCCTCGTCGAAGGTGACCCGGGTCCCCGACGCGCGGATCACCCCACCGGGCTGAGCGAGCAAGAAACCGTTCATGATCCCTCGACCCTAACCCCGCAAACCCGGAGCAGAGCCACCCGAGCGATCCAAATCTCAGCGACGCGGTTCCTTACCCGGCGGCACCATGAGCACCGGACGGTGGCAATGCTTGAGTACGGCGTCGGCGACGCTGCTGTGCATCAGTGCTCGAATACCGGTGGCGCCGCGCGTTCCTGCCACGATGATGTCGACGTCCAGGTCGTCGGCGGTTTCGACGATGGCGTTCCAGATCGTCGACGTGCACTCCGCCGTGCGCGCCTCGGCATTGAGACCGGCGAGTTTGGCCAGGCGGACGCCCTCGATATTGATATTGCGGGCGTCGACATAGGCGACGTCCTCGATCTCCTCTTCGGGCACCCATTCCGGCTGCATCACACCGGAGAGTCCGGACAGCCGAGCGGCCTGGCGCACCATCGGTTCCCAGGCGGTGAGCACCACCGCTCTGTTCGCGGCGAGGAACCGGCCCGCGTATTCGACGGCCCGCTTGGCATTTTCGGAACCGTCATAGGCAATGAGCATGAGATCGCACGGCACGATGACCTCCAGGTTGGAGTCATATGGCTACGCCACAACATTACTCCGGACAACCCCGACACGAGGTATTGGCGCGCGCGGATAATCTGCTGCGGGAACGGATTGAACGGCGAAAAAAACCGACTGGGCTACACGGACCAGGAGCGGATATGCCCGATGCAAACGAACTGGTGTTCTTCGGCAGGCACGAGATCGATCCGCGGACCCTGCTGTTCTACGAATGGCGGCAGCGGCTCGAATCGGGCTATCCGGTGGCCGAGTTCGAGTCCGAGGTGCGCGCGCTGGTCGCCGCCGATCATGTCGAACCGGCCGAATGCTGGGCGATTTTCGATCGACTCGAAAGCACCGAACGCGATCCCGGCTGGGGTTATGACGAATCCGAAACTGCGGCACCGCAGTCGGTAATCCGGCCGGTCGCGCCGATACCCGAGCTGTTCGAGCGGATCCACGGCGGTTGGCTCGGGCGCTGCGTCGGCTGCACGCTCGGCAAGCCGCTGGAAAACGGATTCGTCTGGACGCCCGCGCGAATCCGTGCCTATCTCGAGCGGGCCGACGCATATCCGCTGACCGGCTATGTGCCCGCATTATTGCCGCCGTCGCCAGAATATCCGTTGAATCCGACGTGGCCGGTATCGGCTAAGGGCCGCATCGACGGTGCACCGCGCGATGACGATGTCGATTACACCGTGCTGGGATTGCACCTATTGGAAACATGCGGAACGAATTTCACACAATCCGATGTCGCGGATGCCTGGTTGGAACATCTGCCATTTCTGCAGACCTACACCGCGGAGCGGGTCGCTTACCGCAATCTGATTGCGGGTCGGAAACCGCCGGAGGTGGCCCGGTATCGGAATCCATACCGCGAGTGGATAGGTGCGATGATCCGCGCGGATATCTACGGTTACGTCAACCCGGGTAACCCGGCGCGCGCCGCCGAACTCGCCGCCCGCGATGCCGGGCTTTCACATACCGGCAACGGCGTGTACGCGGCGATGTGGGCTGCCGCATTGGTAGCTGCGGCTTTCACTGCCGAAGACATACTGGATGCGCTTTCGATTGCCCAGCAATGCATTCCGGACCGTTCGAGGTTGCACGTCGCGGTCGCCGAAGTGATCGCGGACCATGACAGCGCCATGTCATGGGAGCAGGCTCTCGAGGCCATTCACCGCCGCCACGATCACTACAACTGGGTGCACGCCATTCCGAACGCCTGCCTCGTCACCGCCGGTTTACTCTGGGGCGCAGGCGATTTCACCCGCACGATCGCGCTGACCGTGCAAGGCGGCTGTGATACCGACTCCAACGGCGCGACGGCGGGTTCGGTCGCCGGAATCCGCGCCGGTGACCGCGGAATCCCGGCCCACTGGACCGATCCGTTCCACGACCGACTGCACAGCGCGGTCTTCGGCCACGACGGCAGCCGAATCTCCGACCTGGCCCGCCGGACGCTGCGACTGGCCGCTAGCCATACCTGAGTCGGACCGTCCGGAGCACGCCGATTACCGTGGACTTATGCGGAAGACGCCTCTCGTTCTGCTCGCAATCCTCGCCGCCGTCGCGACGGCGTGCTCGAACGGCGACTCCAGCCCCGCGCCGTCGAAATCCGCGATTCCCGCCGTGACGGCCGGTTCCGCGGCTCCCGCCGCCACCACCGCCAAAGGTGACTGCGGTGCCGACTTCCTCGCGAAACTCACCCTGCGCGAGAAACTGGGGCAACTGCTGACGGTCGGTGTAACCGGTGCCGACGACGCCACGAATGTGGTGCGCAATTCGCAGGTCGGTGGCATTTTCGTCGGCGGCTGGACCGATAAGTCGCTGCTGGCCGACGGCCTGATCAAACAGGTCAAAGCCGCCGCCAAGGTGCCGCTGATGGTGACCATCGATGAGGAGGGTGGCCGGGTCTCCCGGGCCAAGGACCTGATCGGCGCCGCCCCATCGGCCCGGGTGACCGCCCAGACCATGACCGCCGAGCAGTTCCACGACGCCACCGTGACCCGCGGCCGCGCACTGAAGGATCTGGGCGTCACGGTGGACTTCGCCCCGGACGTCGATGTGAGCAGCCAGCCGGACGACTCCGTCATCGGTGACCGGTCCTTCTCCGACGATCCCGCGGTGGTCACCGAATACGCCGGCGCCTACATCCGCGCCATGAACGAGGTCGGCGTCGGCACGGTGATCAAGCACTTCCCGGGCCACGGCTCCGGATCGGGCGATTCGCACACCGGTGCCGTCCGCACCCCGCCGTTGACGCAGTTGCAGAATGTCGACCTGGTGCCGTTCCGCAATCTGGTCGACTCCGGCGCCGCCGCCATGGTCGGCCACCTCGACGTACCCGGCCTGACCACCCCCGATGTCCCCGCCAGCATCAGCCCGGAGGCCATGGCGCTGCTGCGCGACGGCACCGGCTACGGCGCGGCACCGTTCCAGGGTCCGATCTTCACCGACGACCTCGGCGGCATGGCCGCCATCACCAGCCGGATGAGCATCGAGGACGCGGTCGAGGCGGCGCTGATCGCCGGTGCCGACAATGCCCTCTGGATCACGACCGATGCGGTGCCGCAGGTGCTGGACCGTCTCGAGCAGGCGGTATCGAGTGGCCGCCTGTCCGCCGAGCGGGTCGACGCATCGGTGTTGCGGATGGCTCGATACAAGGGCGCGCTGCAGTCCTGCTGACGGTTGACGCTTCTAGGGACCTGCAAGCAGTCGCTAGTGGCTCTCGTATGTTGTACAGCCGCCTTGTCGCCATACACCCGTAGTATTCCTCTGCTGGACAGCTGAACAGCTGCGCCTGCGAATCCAAGGACATCGCGGTCCGAAGGATGGGAGCCGAGTGCCGATAGTTCGCCGAACTTACGAACGCGCAATCCGACCCACCGAACTTACCTTGGAGTAATATAAGAGTTTCACCATGTGGTAGGAGAGTGATGGCGGGCGGAACGAAGCGACTTCCTCGGGCGGTTCGTGAGCAGCAGATGCTCGACGCCGCGGTCGAGGTTTTCTCGCGTAAGGGGTTCCACGACACCTCGATGGACGCGATCGCCGCCGAGGCAAAAATCTCCAAGCCGATGCTGTACCTCTACTACGGCTCCAAGGATGAATTGTTCCGCGCCTGCATCCAGCGCGAGGGGTTGCGCTTCATCGAATCGGTGGCACCGGCGGGCAATCCGCAACTGTCCCCACATGAACAAGTGCGCACGGCGCTCGAGGGTTTCCTCGGATTCGTCGACCGCAACCGCAACTCCTGGCAGGTGCTCTACCGCCAGGCGATCGGCCAGCAAGCCTTCGCCTCGGAAATCGAAAACGCCCGCGAACGCGTCATCGAACTG
This sequence comes from Nocardia sp. NPDC102475, assembly GCF_055584605.1. Classification (NCBI taxonomy): domain Bacteria; kingdom Bacillati; phylum Actinomycetota; class Actinomycetes; order Mycobacteriales; family Nocardiaceae; genus Nocardia; species Nocardia sp. NPDC102475. The sequence goes on from NZ_JBVJLS010000014.1 coordinate 221,136, forward strand.
ACCGCCAAACTGCTCGAATCCAGCGCCAAGCACGCCGAACCCGGCACCAACTTCGATGTTGTCGCCGTGGCCGTCATCGGCGCGGGCGAGGCCATCGCCGACCGCGTAGCCAGCGGCCGCATCGAGGTTTCCGAGGCGGTCGACCTCTTGGACGACCTCGCCTGGCGCGGCCTAGCAGGCCGCAAAAAGGCGGAATAGCCCCTCCTGGTCGCCAGCCGCGTCGAGGGTAGTCGAATGGTTGCTCAACGCACCGAACCCAACCACCATCTGACTACCCTCGGCAATGAACGCTCGAGCAGGTAACCACGGGACGGCAAACCGTCCAGGACAGCCCGACCCCGGGATGTCGGTGCAGGACAACAGGACCCACCGTGGCAACCCGGATCAGGCTGCGGCAGCTGACAAGCACCGCCCGGCTTGCGGCGGCGTTTGCGGACTGCCAGAGTGCGGGAGATCAAGAGAGTGGACCGGCGTAGTGGTCGGGGAACGGGGCGGAATTGTTCGGGATGTTGCGGCCGTGTTCGCATGGGGCCGAGAAGTACGGGATCGATGCGAGCACGTGGCGGGCACATATGTGTGGGCTGTGTCTGGGGCTGCGGGATGGGCACGGGCAGTTGGCGCGGGCGGCGACCAATACCGATGCGATCGTCCTGAGCGTGCTGACCGAGGCGCAGATGTCCGGCTCGATCGGACGGACGACGGCGGGGCCGTGTGCGCTGCGCGGAATGCGTCGCGCCGAGGTGGCGAGTGCGGATTCGCCGGGCGTACTGCTGGCTGCCACCGCGTCACTATTGCTGGGATCGGCCAAGATTCGCGATCACGTCGACGACGGTGACGGTTCCGTCCTCACCCGGCGTCCGATGACGAAGGTATCGAGCCGCTGGGCCGACCGCGCGCGCTCGCAGGCGTCCCTGATCGGCCTCGATGTGGAACCGCTTGTCGCCGCGATCAATTCGCAGTCACACCTGGAAGCCCTCGCCTCGGTGGGTGCCAACCGCTGCACCGGCCCCGCAGCGGGCACGTCGGAAAATGCGTCTCGCACAATCTCTCTCGACGAGCTGACCGCACCGACGCAGATCTGCGCGGCAGGATTCTTCGCGCACACTGCGGTGCTGGCCGACCGCCCCGATAACGTCGCCGCTTTGCATGAGGCGGGCAGGCATTTCGGCCGGATAGCGCATCTCGCAGATGCCGTCGCGGACTTCGACGACGACCGGACCCGCGGCCGCTTCAACCCGCTCGCCGCCACCGGAACCACCATGCCCGAGTCATACGACCTGCTGCGGCAATCGGATTCGCACCTGCGCGAGGCCGTCGCGGAGGCGAAACTGGACCAGGTCCCGACCATCCGCTGGATGCTGCTCGACCCGCTGCACGCCCTGGTGCGCAAGGTCGGCCGCGGCCTCGGCGCAACCGCCCACGCCTGCAGCACATCTCGGCACACCGCGACGATGCAGTACCCGATGCCGCCGGGAACGGGATTCGAGAAGCCGCCGCGTCGCCCCGGGATCGGCGAGGCGCTGGCATTGGTCCTCGGCGTCTACTGCACCGGCTACGCCTGCTGCGCCGACCACACCAACCCGTGCAACGGCAAGCGCAAGGACGCCTGGATCAAGAACTGCGACTGCGGCGATTGCTGTGACTGCGGGGATTGCAGCTGTAACTGCTGTGACTGTGACGGCTGCTGCTGCGACGGTTGCGGCTGCGACTGCTGAAACTCGGCCCGGAAACAGCGAAGCCGCACTCCGAACCAGGAGTGCGGCTTCGACCGAGGTCAGCGCAGGGTGGCCGTCAGGTGCGGATACCCCTTCTTCGGGTTCAGCATTGCCAGGTCCCAACCGCCGTCGACCTGATCGGCGTACACATTCACCGTGGACGGCAGCAGGATCGGCTTGCCGAATTTGACCGCGTAGCCGGCCTTTTCGGGAATCCGCCCCTCCACATTCGAGAGGATGTTCGCGGCCGACCACATGCCGTGCGCGATCGCCTTCGGGAAGCCGAATGCCTTGGCGCCCAATGCGGAAGTGTGGATCGGATTGTGGTCACCGGAGGCGGCCGCGTAGCGGGTGATCGTCTTCTGATCCACCCGAACGGTGCGCATCGGCGGCGGCGGAACCTCTTCCGGCTTCGGCTCACCCTTCGGCTCACCCGAAAGCGAGGTGCGCTGCTGGTGCAGGAACGTGGTGACCTGACGCCACACCACTTCCCGGCCGACATTCACCTCGGTGATCGCATCCACTAGCAGCCCCTTCGGGTGCTCGCGCAGATTCTCGATGTGTGTGGTGAAGTCCAGCGGTTCGCTCACCGAGATCTCGCGACTGCGTTCGATCAGATTCTGCGCGTGCACCGCACCCACCGCGACGAACGGAAAGTCCCGTGCCACAACGAGTTGCATCGCCAGCGGGAAGCTGAGGATGAACGGGTAGGTCAGCGGCAGCGAGTCGCCGAACCGCAGTCCGGTCGCCCGGCAGTACGCGGCCAGGTGATCCGGATCCACGCGCAGGCCCTCCAGCCGGACGACGCGGTCGGGCAGCGTCGCTTTGCGCCCCGAGACCAGCGGCACCGGCACCGCACCGAGCGCGGCCTTGACGAAAAGGCCGCTGTTCTTGGGAGGTTCGGTGAGCGTGATCGTCTCGGTCATCATGCTCCGATCAGGCTCTGACCGCAGACCCGAACCACATTGCCGCTCACCGCATTCGACGCCGGGCTGGCGAAGTAGGCGATGGTCTCGGCGACGTCGATGGTCTGTCCGCCCTGCAGCAGCGAGCTCATCAGCCGACCGGCCTCACGGGTGGCCAGCGGAATGGCCGCGGTCATGGCGGTTTCGATGAAGCCGGGCGCGACGGCGTTGATGGTGATGCCCTTCTCCGCCAGCTTCGGCGCCTCGGCGTTGACCATGCCGATGACACCTGCCTTGGACGCGCCGTAGTTGGTCTGGCCGCGGTTACCGGCGATGCCCGCGATGGAGGACACGTCGATCACCCGGCCGCCCTCCTTCAGCGCGCCACGCGCCACCAGGCCCTCGGTGATGCGGTGCGGTGCGGCGAGATTCACGTTGATGACCGACTTCCAGCGGCCCTCGTCCATATTGGCGAGCAGCTTGTCGCGGGTGATACCGGCGTTGTGGACGACGATATCGATGCCGCCGAAGCGTTCGGTGGCGAATTCGGCCAGCTTCTCGGCGGCATCGGGTGCCGTGACATCGAGTGCGAGCGCGGTGCCGCCGACTTTGTTGGCGGTGGCCGAGAGGGCCTCACCGGCGGCCGGGATATCGGCGACGATCACGGTCGCGCCGTCACGGGCGAAAACTTCGGCGATGGTCGCGCCGATGCCGCGCGCGGCGCCGGTGACCACGGCGACCTTGCCGTCGAGCGGCTTGTCCCAGGCGGCCGGGGCCACAGAATCGGCCGAGCCGACCCGGATGACCTGACCGTCGACGAAGGCGGACTTGGCCGAAAGCAGAAAGCGCAGTGTGGATTCCAGACCGGATGCGGTGGCGGATGCCTCCGGGTGCAGGTAGACCAGCTGGGCGGTGGCGCCGCGCAGCAGCTCCTTGGCGACGCTGCGGGTGAAGCCTTCGAGTGCGCGCTGGGCGATCTGCTCGTCCACGCCCGCGGTCAGCTCGGGGGTGGTGCCGATGACGACGATGCGCCCGGACGCCGCGACGCTGCGCATGGCGGGCTGGAAGAATTCGAACAGCTGCGAGAGATCTTCGACCGTGCCGATTCCGGTCGCGTCGAATACCAGCGCGCCGTACTTCTGACCCGAGGCGGGCGCGTCGGCGAAGGTGTAGTCCGAGAGCAGCGTACGCACCGGTTCGGCAACGCGGCCCTTGCCGCCGAGCAGCACCGGACCGGGCAACGGCGGCTCACCGGCCTGGTAGCGGCGCAGGTTCTGCGGCTGTGGCAGGCCCAACTTGCTCGCCAGGAATTGGCCGGGAGCGGAGTGTACGAACGATCCGTAGAGGTTGGGAGCACCCTTGCTCTTGCTGGCTGCCACTGTTTCTCCCTTTTCTCGTGTGTCGTGGTTTCGGCCCGCCGGTGGCTGCGTTGCCGGATGGTCTGCATGCCCAGGCGCGAATTTACGCAGACTTGCGGGGTACGGTGTCGACAACAAACTTACTCCAGAGTAAGTTTAAAGTAAACCAACCGCGACGGGGCGCCGATCTGCGCGGACACGTCCGTGTCGAACGGCCCACCGGGCACCCGACGAGACCTTGGAGACTCGAGTGACAACCAAAGCCCGTTCAGCGAAGAGCACGGCAAAGAAGGGCCCACGCCCGGTTGCGATCGTGGGCGGCAACCGGATTCCGTTCGCCCGCTCCGATAAGGCCTATGCCCACGCCTCCAACCAGGACATGTTCACCGCCGCGCTGGACGGTCTGGTGAGCCGGTTCGGCCTGCAGGGCGAACGCCTCGGCATGGTCGTCGGCGGCGCGGTGCTCAAGCGGGTCGGCGAGCACGGCATGGTCCGCGAGAGTGTGCTCGGCAGCAAGCTCAGCCCCTACACCCCGGCCCACGACCTCCAATTGGCCTGCGGCACCGGCCTGCAGGCGATCGTCACCGTCGGTGACGCGATCGCCGCCGGTCGCATCGATGCCGGTGTCGGTGGCGGCACCGACACCACCTCCGATGCCCCGATCGGGGTCAGTGAGTCCATGCGCGAGTGGATGCTCGACGCCAACCGCGCCAAGAGCAATAAGGACCGCCTCAAGCTGGTCGGGCAGCTGCGCCCCGCCATGCTCGGCATCGAGATCCCGCGCAATGCCGAACCGCGCACCGGTCTGTCCATGGGTGAGCACGCCGCCATCACCGCCAAGGAATTCGGTATCGCGCGCGAGGCCCAGGACGAACTGGCCTACCTGTCGCACAAGAATATGGCCGCCGCCTACGACCGCGGCTTCTTCGACGATCTGATCACCCCGTTCCTCGGCCTGGCCCGCGACGACAACCTGCGTCCGGGTTCGACCGTCGAGAAGTTGGCCACCCTGAAGCCGGTGTTCGGCAACAAACTGGGCGATGCCACCATGACCGCCGGTAACTCCACCCCGCTCACCGACGGCGCCTCCGCGGTGCTGCTGTCCAGCGACGAATGGGCCACCGAGCGCAACCTGCCGGTGCTGGCGCATCTGGTCGACTCCGAGGTCGCCGCGGTCGATTACATCCACGGCCCCGACGGCCTGCTGATGGCGCCGACCTACGCGGTGCCGCGCCTGCTGGCCCGAAATGGCCTGACCCTGCAGGACTTCGACTACTACGAGATCCACGAGGCCTTCGCCTCGGTGGTGCTGGCCACGCTGCAGGCGTGGGAGTCGGATCAGTACTGCAAGGAACGCCTCGGCCTGGACGGCGCGCTCGGTTCGATCGATCGCAGCAAGCTGAACGTCAACGGTTCCTCGCTCGCCGCGGGTCACCCGTTCGCCGCGACCGGCGGGCGCATCGTCGCATCCACCGCGAAGATGCTGGCGGAGAGGGGATCCGGCCGCGCGCTGATCTCCATCTGTGCCGCGGGCGGACAGGGCGTCGTCGCGATCCTGGAGCGCTGAGCTCCCCCGCCTCCCCGGATATTCAGGCGCCGGGCTCGAGTGCCACGAGATTGGCGTCGGCGTCTGACGGGGAGGCGGTGGCTGGATCAGCCCGTACCCCGTGAGTTACTTATGTGCTGACGAGATCAGCGGTTGCCTTCGAGAAGGCTGACTTCTGGTTGGAAAGTGGTGGTATTCGGTCGATTTCTCGACCGAATACCATTTCAGTCGCGTGCCGCCGCGGTGCGGTCCTCGAGGAGGTCGCGCGAGATTTCCGCGACCCGCTCCTCCGGAACCCGCACGGCGCCTTCGGCATTGATGACGACCACGGTCGGATAGATGCCACGGGTGAGATCCGGGCCGCCGGTGGCGGTGTCGTCCTCGGCGGCGTCGAAGAGCGATTCGACGGTGATCCGCAGCGCCCGATCCTCATCGATGCCGCGGCTGTAGGTCTTCTTCAGTGAGGACTTCGCGAACAGCGAACCGGAACCGACCGCAGTATAGCCGAAGCGCTCCTCACTGCGACCGCCGACGACATCGTAGGAGAAGATCCGCCCGACCTTCTCCGGGTCGGTGGCGCTCAGGTCGTAGCCGATCAGCACCGGGACCACCGCCATATCCTGTAGTGCGGCAGGCAAATTGTCGCGCACCATCTTCGACAGCTTGTTCGCCTTGCCCTCGAAGGTCAGCCCGACACCCTCGATCTTCTCGTAGTGTTCGAGTTCGACCGCGAACAACCGGATCATCTCGATGGCCATGCCAACGGTGCCCGCGAAACCCGCCGCCGAGTAGGTGTCGGTGATGTACACCTTCTCCATATCCCGGCTGGCCAGCAGATTGCCCATGGTGCCGCGCCGGTCGCCGGCGAGCAGCACACCGCCGCGGTAGGCGACGGCCACGATCGTGGTGCCGTGCGGTGCGATGTCCTGCCCGTGCGCCGTGGGATTGCCGAAATCGCTGCCGGGCAGTAGTTCCGGGGCGTATCGGCGCAGGTTCTCGGAGAAGGAAGACGTCGCGAACTCCATAACTCCACCGTAACGACTTCCCGCCCGCGGCGTCAGTGCACCGAACTTCCGGGAGCGGAACGTCCGGTGCGCCACAGCCATTCGCTCATCTCGATCTTGATTGCCGCCTTGGGGAGTACCGGCAGCGCGAGAAAATTCGAGTAGGCGAACGAGTCGGCGTCAGTGCAATATTGCGCGGCGTCGGCCGTGGACACCCTTGTCCGACAAATTCTGTCTGAGACGGTGGATGCTCCTACTTCGGGGGCAGCTCGATGTGACCGCCGAAGGCCTTGCGCATGGCCGAGAGCATCTTGTCCGCGTACAGTGCCTCGCCACGTGAGGAGAATCGTGCGAACAACGCCGCCGCGAGCACCGGTGCGGGGACGCCGGTATCGATCGCGGCGTCGAGAGTCCAGCGGCCCTCCCCGGAGTCCGATACCCGGCCATCGAAGGATTCCAGGGTCGGATCGGCGTAGAGCTCGCTCGCGGTGAGGTCCAGCAACCACGAGGCGACCACCGAACCGCGCCGCCACACCTCGGTCACCTCGGGCACGTCGATGTCGTATCGGTACCACTCGGGATGTTCGAGCGGGGTCTCCTCGGCGGAGGCCACGGCATCGTGGGTCGCGCCGATACCCGCCTTGTGCAGGATGTTCAGCCCCTCTGCGTAGGCGGCCATCGCGCCGTATTCGATGCCGTTGTGCACCATCTTCACGAAATGGCCGGCTCCGGCCGGTCCGCAGTGCAGATAGCCGTGTTCGGCGGGTGACGGCTCGCCCGTGCGGCCCGGCGTCCGTTCGGCCGCCTCGACCCCCGGAGCGATGGACTTCAGCAGCGGATCCAGATGCGCCACCGGCCCGGCCTCGCCGCCGATCATCAGACAGAAGCCCCGGTCCAGTCCGAAGACGCCGCCCGAGGTGCCGATGTCCACATAGTGGATGCCCTTGGGTTTCAGCGCCGCGGCGCGTGCGATGTCGTCGTGGTAGCGGCTGTTGCCGCCATCGATGATGATGTCGCCGGGCTCGAGCAGCTCGGCGACCTGATCGATCACCTGACCGGTCACCGCGGCCGGGATCATCACCCAGACCACCCGGGGGGTCTCCAGCCGGGATACGAAGTCCTTCAGATCGGTGGACCCCTGGAAACCATCGCTGCCCAGCTCCGCGACGAGTGTGTCGATCATCTTGGGTGTGCGTTCGTAGCCGACGGCGGTATGCCCGTCCTTGACTATTCGGCGCACGATATTGCCGCCCATCCGGCCCAGGCCGATCATTCCCAGCTGCATTCCAGCCATCTCCCTCGTCGCGTGTGGAGCCCTGGTGGTAGGAAGTTCAGCTCGATTGTCCCGCGGATGTGTAACGCGCGGTGCGGCGGACCAGATAAACGGATTGGCTCCGCGTAGTTGCCAGACCCCCGACCCGGCAACTACGCGGGGCCCTTCCATGTGTGGCGTGGTCCGTTGCACGGGATTTGCTGATGGACCGCGCTGTGCTGACGATGTCGGTGCAGACCACTATCGTTGGCGGGGCTCGCACCGTGCGAGTTCCTTACAATCGAGCGGGGAGGACGGTTCGTGACGAGCGAATCGAGTACCGGCCGGAACGGTCGACACGAAGGCGGCCAGGTCGGACTACGACAGCTCCTCGACTCGGCTCGATCCTCGGCACCGCAGCAGCCACCGCCGCCACGCACGGTTTCGCAGCAGGCACCGGGCGCGGATGAGACGCCGCAGCCGCCCAGGCCTCGATCGGCGCAGCAGCAACCGAGGTCGTCCGAGACGGCGGCGCAGCCTCAGCCGGTCGCTCAGCAGCCGACTCCGTCGGGACATCAGCCACCGGAGTGGGCTGGGGATTCCATGCCGACCGCGCCGCTGCGGGCAAGTCGGCGACCCAAAGCAACCGCGCCTACCGGCGGGCAGCGGGGTCGCGCACCCGAACAGCCGTCCAGACCGAGCGGGCTGAGATCGCCCATCGCGAAACGCATCGGCATCGGCGTGGGAGCACTGATAGCGGTTTGCGGTCTGGCTTACGTTGCGGACCTTGTACTTTCGTCCGGTCACGTACCGCGCGGCGTCGTCGTGGCCGGTATCGATATCGGCGGAGAGGACACCGCGGCCGCCGAGGCCCGGTTGCGCACCGCGGTGGATCCGCGCGTCGACCAGGAACTGCCGCTGCAGATCGGCGACGTGCAGACCAGGCTCACCCCCAAAACCGCTGGCCTGGGGGCGGATTGGGAGGCCACCCTGGCCCGCGTCGGCGGCCAGCCGCTCAATCCGATCACCAGACTGACGTCGCTGTTCGTCACGCACACGGTGCCGGTCGCGAGCACCGTCGACGACAAAGCGCTCGATGCTCAGCTCACCGCCCTGCGCGTGCACGACCGCGCGACGGTCGAGGGCACCATCGCCTTCGACGGCGCGCGCCCGGTCGCCGTGCCGCCGGTACCCGGTCGCATCCTCGATGTTCCGGCCGCGCGCACCGCGCTCATCGAAAACTGGTACCTCGGTGCGCTGCTGGATCTTCCGGAGACGGCCGCACCAGTTGCCGTGCGCGCGGAAATGGTCGAACAGGCTCTGCACACCATTGCCGAACCGGCGGTGAGTGCGCCGATTGTGTTCGCGGGCAAGAACAATGCGGCGGGCAAGCTGGAGCCGGAGCAGATCGCATCCATACTGTCCTTCGTCCCCGATGGTCAGGGCGGTCTCGCCGCGTCCTTCAAACAGGATGTCGCACTCGGGCTGCTGGGTCCGCAACTCGCGCCTTCTGAGGTCGAGGCCAAGGATGCGACGTTCGCGGTGACCGGGTCGGCCGCGACGGTGGTTCCGGCCGTGGTCGGCGACAAGATCAATTGGGCGAAGACGTTCGAGCAGTTGCCGAATCTTGTCGTCGCCCCGCAGGAGCGCACCGCGCAGGCCGTCTACGAGAAGGTGGATCCCAAGCTCACCACCGAGGCCGCCAACGCACTCGGCGTCACCGAGGTGATGGGCCAATTCACCACGAGCGGCTTCAGCGGGCCGTCCGGCGTGAATATCCGCGTGGTCGCCAAGAAGGTCAACGGCGCCATCGTCAAGCCGGGAGAAACGTTCTCACTCAACGATTTCACCGGTCCTCGCGGCACCGCCGAAGGGTACGTCGAATCCGGCATCATCGACCACGGTCGCCCGAGCACCGCGGTCGGCGGCGGCATCAGCCAATTCGCGACCACCCTTTACAACGCCGCCTATTTCGCGGGCATGGAAGATGCCGGTCACACCGAGCACAGCTACTACATTTCCCGCTATCCGGCCGCGCGCGAGGCCACCGTCTTCGACGGCGCCATCGACCTCAAGTTCCGCAATAACAGCCAATCCGGTGTCTACATCGAAACATTGACCACCGACTCCGAGGTCACCGTCCGCCTCTGGGGCACCAAGACCGTCAATGTCGAATCCACCACCGGCGAGAAGACCAAGCCCACCGAGCCCACCGAGATCAAACTCCCCAAGGGCAAGGACTGCATCGCCACCGAAGGTGCGCCGGGCTTCACCATCTCCGATACGCGAGTCATCACCGACCGCAAAACCGGTCGCGAAATCTCGCGCAGCACGCGGACGGTGAAGTACGACCCGGTACCTATCGTGAAGTGCGAGTAGCCAACTCCTACAGCGGGGTTCGCATCAGCAGCACGTTGTACTGGTTCCATACCGACAGCAAGAAGTACAGGTCACTGCCGGTCTGATACGGGAAGATCATCGGCGCGTAGGCGCTCGGCAGCGCGGGGCCGTCGACGAGCACCTCCGGCTCGCTCCATGGTCCCTCCGGCGCCGATGCGGTGCGCAATACCACCGCATTCCGGGAGTCGGTGGTGAGCATGATGAATTTGCCGAGATGCTCATTCCACATGACCGACAGTTCGCTGACATCCCCGACGATCGGTGTGGCGTCCTTGGCCTCGGGCTTCCACTCCTTGCCGTCCCAGTACTCGTAGCGATCGAGATCAGCGATATCGGATTCCATTGCCCGCGAGATGAATCCGGGATTCAGCCGACCAGCCGGGGTGCCGTAGCGGTAGATGTAACCGGCGTCCTTCAGGAAGGCGTTCTGTTGGAAGTTCTGATGGCCGTCCACATTCGCGCGCCGGGTCGTGGTCAGCGGGGTCCAGGTCTGTCCGCCGTCACCAGAGGCGGCGAGGGTGGAGAAGTTGGTCGACCACTTGCCGTGCTCACCCCATTCGCGCACCGACATCAGGCTCATGTACTGCACACCGCCGACCGAAATGCCCGCTGTCGGAATGAGACTGATCTCGATGCCCGGAATCTTCGGGCTCGGCAGCGGATTGGTCACGGCACCGTCGAAGGAAATCCCCTGCGACGGATCCTTGGTCGAGCTGTGGAAAAGTACCTGGCTGCTCCAGGCGAAGACGCTGCCTACCAGCAGGTTCGGGAAGCCCAGGCCCGCGCTGTCACCGAAGGCGGTGATCATCCGGCCGTTGCCGTCGTCCCACATGACGCCGAGGTCGGTGCCGAGCACATTGACGGTCTGGGTGCGATTGGGGCTGTCCATACCGGTCATCTGGAAGACCGCCTGGGTCAGTCCGGGTAAGCGTGGCAGGCCGCGTGGCTGTCCGTTGATGCCGGGAATGGGGTTTATGCCGGGAATGGGAAGCAGGAAATTCGAATCCGCGGCGGCCGGTCCGGCCAGCGCGACCGATATTGCGGCGGCGAGTACACCGGCTCTGCTGAGTGCGGACAGCGATCGGTTCATCCGGACGATCCCTTCTTACGCGCGGTCTGCCCGGTCATTGTGCCCCGTTTCGTGATCTCTGTCCGGCTCCTCATGGTGGAGACCGACATGTGATCATCGCTACACTGAAGATCACCAGGAGACGGGGGCTTCGACAGGGGCTGGCCTGTCACCGCTGCTTAATGGTCGCTCGAAATGGCAAAGCTGTTCGGTACATCCAGCAGGATTTCGTGAACGCTAGGCGGTGGCTCCATGGGTGACAGTCGCGCGATACTTCGCAGTTGGTGGCGCGATCCGGCGCACTATCGCTGGTTCGTGCGGACACTCGAATCCCATTCCGGGCTGCGCCTGATCAAGGCGATCATCGGCGCGGGCGGTGCGATCATGCTCGTGATCAACATCCTGATCTGGATGTCGCCTGCCGGTCCGAACGGCACGGTGAACCGCACTATCTTCGCGGCGGCCGGTGTGACGGCAGTGGTGTGGACGGTTCGCTGGTGGCTGTTCCCGTGGCCGCGCGCCATCACTTCGCTGGCACTGTTGACCTGGGCGGATGTCGCGATCACGGCATCGTGCCTGGTGGACAGCGATCGGGTGTACGGCGCATTGAGCGCGATGCTGCTCGTGGTCACCGGCGCCTACATCACGTTCTTCCACAGCCCGAAGGCGCTCGCCGCGCACGCCGGATGGTCGCTGCTCACGGTGGGTGCGCTGGCCGTATTGCTGGTGACCGATGCGCAGAGCAATGATCTCGCGCTGGCCGGTGCGATGGTCTTGATCATGGTCGCGGCCATCGTCGTGGTGCTGCCCGCCTTGCAGTTCTGCTATTGGGTGCTGCGCATCGATGTGCTCTCGGATCCGCTGACCATGCTGCTGAATCGCCGCGGACTCGACTATTACGTGCACCGTTCGCGATACCAGTGCCAACTGTGCGTGATCACCCTCGACCTCGACCACTTCAAGGCGGTCAACGACACCTTCGGCCACACCATCGGTGACGAGGTGCTGGTCTCGACGGCCGCGCGGTTGCGCGCCGCGGCCGCTCCCGATGCCGTGGTCGCCCGCACCGGCGGGGAGGAGTTCGCGGTGGTCGATCAGTTGGATCGCGCGGCCGCGCTGAGTCTGGGCGAGCGATTGCGCTTGGCCGTGGCGGAGACGCCCGGCATATCCGTCACTGTCACGGCCAGTGTCGGTGTCGCGGTGTGCGACGGCGGCACGGACGCGGGACGGCCGCGATTGTTGCTGCGGTGTGCCGACAACGCGATGTATCAGGCGAAACGGCTGGGCGGCAATACCGTTGTGCTGGCGGAAGATTCGGAGCAATCGACGCTCGAACTCGCCGAACCCGCCCGAGAGATGGTGCACCGCACCAAATAACAACAGCGGCCCCGGAGACTCCGGGGCCGCTGTGTGCGAAATCTATTGGATCAGAACGCCGCTTCGTCCAGCTCCATGATGTCGTTGTCGAGGTTCGACAGGATGGCGCGGGTCGCGGTCAGCTCCGGCAGCACATTGCGTGCGAAGAACTGCGCAACGCCGACCTTGCCCTGGTAGAAAGCCTCGTCGGCACCGGTAGCGCCATTGTCGAGCGCCTTGATGGCGATGTCGGCCTGACGCAGCAGCTGCCAGCCGATGAGCAGGTCACCGACCGAGAGCAGGAAGCGCACCGAACCCAGACCGACCTTGTACAGCTCGGACGGCTGCTCCTGGGCGCCCATCAGATGCCCGGTCAGGGTGGCGGCCATGGCCTGCACATCCTCGAGCGCGGTGGCGAGCAGCTTGCGCTCGGCCTTCAGCCGGCCGTTGCCCGCCTCGGACTCGATGAACTTCTGCACCTGGCCGGCCACGTGGGCCAGCGCGACGCCGCGGTCACGGGCGATCTTGCGGAAGAAGAAGTCCTGCGCCTGGATGGCGGTGGTGCCCTCGTAGAGCGAGTCGATCTTCGCGTCGCGGATGTACTGCTCGATCGGGTAGTCCTGCAGGAAGCCGGAGCCACCGAAGGTCTGCAGCGATTCGGTCAGGTACTGGTAGGCCCGCTCGGAGCCGACACCCTTGACGATCGGCAGCAGCAGATCGTTGACGCGGAAGGCAACATCCTTATCGGCGCCGGAAACCAGTTCGGCGATGTCCGCATCCTGGTGCGCGGCGGTGTAGAGGTAGATGGCGCGCAGACCCTCGGCGTAGGCCTTCTGCAGGGCCAGGCTGCGGCGCACGTCCGGGTGGTGGGTGATGGTGACGCGCGGGGCGGCCTTGTCGGTCATCTGGGTCAGGTCCGCACCCTGGACGCGCTGCTTGGCGTAGTCCAGCGCGTTCAGGTAACCGGTCGACAGGGTCGCGATGGCCTTGGTGCCGACCATCATGCGTGCGTTCTCGATGACGTCGAACATCTGCGCGATGCCGTTGTGCACCTCGCCGACCAGCCAGCCCTTGGCGGGCACGCCGTGGCCGCCGAAGGTGACCTCACAGGTGGCCGAGACCTTGATGCCCATCTTGTGCTCGACATTGGTGACGAAGACACCGTTGCGGTCGCCCATGGTCTGGGTCTCGAAGTCGAAGTGCCACTTCGGTACGTAGAACAGCGACAGGCCCTTGGTGCCCGGACCAGCGCCCTCGGGGCGGGCCAGCACCAGGTGCATGATGTTCTCGAACAGGTCGTCGGAGTCACCCGAGGTGATGAAGCGCTTGACGCCCTCGATGTGCCAGGAGCCGTCCTCCTGCTTGATCGCCTTGGTGCGGCCCGCGCCGACATCCGAACCGGCATCCGGCTCGGTCAGCACCATGGTGGCGCCCCAGTTGCGATCGGCGATGATCTGCGCCCACTTCTTCTGCTCATCGGTGCCGTTGTTGTAGAACACCTGCGCGAAACCCGCACCGGCGGCGTACATCTGAGCCGGCGGGTTGGCGCCGAGGATCATTTCGCCGAGCGCCCAGGAGACGGCGCTCGGGGCGCCGAGGCCACCCAGCTCCTCGCGGACGGCGACCTTGGCCCAACCGGCGTCTTCCAGCGCGCGGTAGGACTTCTTGAACGATTCGGGGAGAGTGACCGTGTGGGTCTCGGGATCGAAGGTCGGCGGGTTGCGGTCACCGTCGACGAACGAATCGGCCAGCGGACCCTCGGCCAGGCGACGCACCTCGTTGAGCATCTCCTTGACGGTCTCGGTGTCGAGATCGCCGTAGGCGTCGCTGTCGAGGATGGCGCCGAGGCCGAGTACCTCGAAGAGGTTGAACTCCAGGTCGCGGACGTTGCTCTTGTAGTGGCCCATGTCTGTTACTCACTCTCCGTTGAGTTGGTGCGGTCGGTTGGTTGCCGTTCCCGCCCGTTGTCCGTCCACCGGGTAGCCGTGCCGGTTTCTCCGCATGCTACTCGCGGGTAACTTATGTGCCATATTACCGGTCGGTAATGGGGTCGCAAAGGCTCGAGCGGGCAATGTGACGCGAAAAACACTGGAAGTCGTTGCCGATCGTCTACGGCTCGCGTAGTAGACGCTCGAGCCGGGTTTGCCGACGCATGTCTGGCGGCCGATGCGCCGCGGGTGGCTGGGCGTCTTCGGATAGCTGGGGACTACCGTGGAAATGTGCGAATCGAGACGAGCGCCGGGCCCGCGGAGATCGAGCTCGACAAGCCGCGCAAGGCGGCGTTCCTACTGCTGCTCACGCACGGATCCGGCGGCGGTGTCGACGCGAAAGACCTGCTCGCCGTGCGCGACTGCGCCTACGAACTGGGCGGCGCGGTGGCGCGGGTGGTGCAGCCGTACCGGATCGCCGGACGACGCGCCCCCGGTTCCGCGGTGAAGCAGGACGAGGCGTGGCTCGAGATCGTGACCGACCTGCGCAAGCGAGTGAAGAAGGTTCCCCTGATCCAAGGTGGGCGCAGCAATGGGGCTCGGGTGGCCTGCCGCACCGCCATCGCCGCCGAAGCGCGAGGCGTGCTCGCGCTGTCCTTCCCGCTGCATCCGCCGGGTAAGCCGGAGCAGACGCGTCGCGAGGAACTGCTGGCTCCGGGCGATATCGAAGTCGTCGTGATCAACGGCGCGAACGACCCATTCGGGATTCCCGACCCCGCCGATGCCGCCGAGGTGCGCGTAATCCCTGGTCAGCCGCATTCGTTCCGGTCGGGATTCGACATCATTGCCGACACGGTCGTTCCCTGGTTGCAGCGCTGGTCCCAGTAGCGCAGGTTCTGGGCGGGCGTCCGCGCGTGTGCGGCCGGGTGCAACGGGCCGCCGACAGCTCCGGCTCGCCCGCTGAGCGCAGTCGAAATGCGGCACGACACGCCGGGCAGCGCCGCCATATGGCTGCGCTCGACGGATCTCGATTACCTCAGAAGCTAGCTGGACGCGGCACTAGCTGGGCGATGCGGGTTCGATGGCGGGTGGGTCTGCCGGGGGTTTGGTGGCGATGACCAGGGCGTCGATGGCGTCGCGTTCCTCGGTGGGGCGGTAGACGCGGTCGGCGAGGCGGACTCGGATGCGTTCGGGGTCGGTGCCGAGGTCGGCGATGATGTCGTCGGGGGTGAACAGGACCGAGGGGTCCTGCGGGCCGCCGAAGCCGTCGGTGAGATTGGTGCTGTCGTGGCCGAGGATCAGCAGGGTGCCCTCGGGGGCGAGTAGATCGGCGAGGCGGCCGACCAGCGGGCGGCGGTGTTCGGCGGGCAAGTGCAGGAAGACCATCAGTACGAGTTCGTACGGACCGGTGATGCCCGCGGCATCCAGATCGGTGACATCGGCGCATTGCCAGCTGATCCGGTTGCGCACCGAGCGGGACAGTCGGGTCGCGGTGGTGCGGCCCTTATCTATGCCCACCTGTGAATAGTCGACGGCGTGCACCTGCCAGCCGTGCGTGGCCAACCACAGCGCGTTGCGCCCTTCACCGCAGGCGAGATCGAGGGCACGCGGCAGGCCGGGCGGATCGCCGTCGGGAGTGTCCGGCACCAGCGGCGCGATCCGCTCCAGCCCGTAGACATGCTCCACCACAGTGCTGTTCGGCGGTGCGCCCCAAACCAGTTCACTCTGCGCATACCGCGTGTCCCAATCGGTCGCGTCCATATGCGCGAGTGTATTTGCCCCGCGCACATCGCGACCGCTGCATACCTTGTGATGGCGGGGTGCCTTGTGATGGCGGGGTGCCTTGCGATGGCGGGGTGCCTTGCGATGGCGGGGTGCCTTGCGATGGCGGGGTACTTCGCGACGGCTGGGTACTTCGCGACGGCTGTGTGCCTCGCGACGGCTGGGTACTTCGCGACGGCTGGGTACTTCGCGACGGCTGTGTGCCTCGCGACGGCTGTGTGCCTCGCGACGGCTGTGTGCCTCGCGACTGCGGGGTGCCTCGCGACTGCGGGGTGCCTCGCGACGGCTGTGTGCCCCGCGACGGCTGTGTGCCCCGCGACCGCTGTACATCCCGCGCCCGCCGAACACCGTGGAACCGCTGTGCACTGTGGGACCGCTGCGCGCCGCGTAACCGCCGCACACCCGCGATCACGAACCCTGTCTGTGCGCCGGAGGATCATCGCGGGAGGGCGGCGCGAGCTCTAAGTCGCTTGGGGCAACCAGTGCACCGGCGAGGTCTCGCGGATGTGGACGAGCACGTCGAAAGCATCCAGGAGAGATCGGACGCTCGTGTGGGCGGTGGCATCCTTGGCCGGATCGTAGATACCGCTGATCGTGCGCAGCTTCGCTGGTCCGTGCAGCCACTGCTGCACCGATTGCGGTGCGTCGCTGTGCAAGTCGACGTAGAAGGCGGGCACAGCTACCTCGCCCAGCGCCGCATCGAC
The DNA here is from genome assembly GCF_055584605.1 of Nocardia sp. NPDC102475. Taxonomy (NCBI): domain Bacteria; kingdom Bacillati; phylum Actinomycetota; class Actinomycetes; order Mycobacteriales; family Nocardiaceae; genus Nocardia; species Nocardia sp. NPDC102475. The sequence goes on from NZ_JBVJLS010000014.1 coordinate 238,155, forward strand.
CAGGTCCGACCGCGGTTCCGGTGCCACCGCCATGCCGAGATTCCCGTGATGGAAGCCGATGGCGACCGAGATATACCGCGCACCGAAATGTTCGCGCAAATAGCTGCCGGTACCGCGGAATTCGGCGGTTTCCGCCGGACCATCGCCGAGGGTGAGGGCCGCGGTGTGGGCGATGCCGTCCCAATACACGATCTTCGCGCCGCTATCGCGCTGCCATTCGATTACTCGGTCCGCGGCAGGTCGCTCGTCGCGCGCGAAACCGCCCTGCCCGGCAACGCTCTTCTCGTGGAATTCGACGATGAGCCGCAGATGCGGCAGTGCGTTTTCGAATTCCGATGTCACCGGAAGCGTTTCGAATAGTGCCAAGGCATCGCGTGCGTCGTCGATGAACGGGCGGCCGGGGTGAATTCCCTGATGGCGCTGCACATGTTCGTCTATTTGATGCGCGGTGCGGATCGGAGCGAGGTGGGATTCTATGGCGGCCAACCGATCCGGTGCCTGCTGCCGCACATAATCCAGCACCACGTCGTAATCCGACGGTTCCGCACGCGGCGGTTCGACGCCGAAAATCCGCACGGGATCGTTCGGGTGCGCCCTGTTGAATTCGCGAATCCACACCAGCGCCGCCGCCATTTCGCCGGTACGGGTCGGCCGCCATGCACCCGCGAGCACCGATTCGGGATCACCCGCGCCGTTCCCCGCATAGGCATCGAGCCGCTCGCCGGAACGCGCACTGTCCTGCACGGCGAGCGCGCGGAAACCGTATTCCTCGACGAGCACCCGGAATACCCGCTCCCGCAGTCCGAAGGTCTGTCGAGAGAATCGGGTCGACTCACCGAGCCCGACCACGGTTGCAGATCCCAGCCGCTCGGTCAATGCCGCGATATCCGATCCGATGCTATTCGAATGCGTATCGAAAATCGGCCGCGCATGCGAACGCAGCCATTCACGCAAATCCGAAGTGCCGGTAACTGATTCACTGGATGTGAGGGTGGTGCCCATGGTCTCTCCCGAAGCTCGACTACTCGACGCGACCCAGCTTCATACCTGAAGTGCAATTGAGGTCAAGTCGGAACACGAGCAGCGGCGCACGGCCACGGCCATGTGCCGTTGCGGAGGGCTAGAGGGTGGTATGCATCAGTAAAACGTTGTACTGACTGTGAACCGTGGTGACGAAGTACAGGTCGCGTCCGGTTTGGTAGGGGAAGATCGACGGAGCGTATGCGGACGGCAGTTCGCGGGTGTCGATCAGGACCTCGGGATCGCTCCACGGACCCGCGGGCGAGGCGGCTCGTCGCATGACCACCGAGTTGAACGGATCGGTGGTGAGTGTGATGAACTGGCCTAGGTACTCGTTGTACATCACCGACATCTCGCCGACGCTCGACATGATCGGCGCCGCGGCATCGACATCGCCCTTCTTGCTCCAGTGCTCGCCGTCCCAGTACTCGTACTCGCCCAGATTCTTGATATCGCCTTCGCGGACCCGCCCGACGTACGCCGCCCGGTTGCGCCCGGACTGGGTGCCGTACTCGTAGACGTACCCGCCGTTCTTGACGAATGCGTTCATCTGGAAATTGGCGTTACCGCCCTCATTCGGGCGTCTGGTCTCCGGTAGCTCGGCCCAGGTCTCGCCGTTATCGCCGGATACGGCGAGTCCGGAGAAATTCGTGGTCCACCGGCCGATATCGTCCCAGGTCTGCACCGACATCAGGCTCATGTACTGAACTCCGCCGACCGAAATACCCGCGGTGGGGATCCGGCTGATCTCGATGAATGGAATCTTCGGGCTCGGAATCAGATCGCGCGCCTGGCCGAAGATATCGCGCACGACACTGTCGAAGTAGATGCCATTGGACGGATCGTGGGTGTGACTGCGCACCAGAATATTGCTGCGCCACGCCCAGGTGCTGCCCGCGAGCAGATTCGGCAGGCCGAGTCCGGCGGTATCGCCGAATGCGGTCAGCATCTCCCCGTCGCCGTTGTCCCACATGATGCCCAGATCGGTGCCGAGCACGTTATAGGCCTGGGTGTTATTCGGGCTGGCCATGCCGGTCACCTGGAATATCGCCCTGCTTCGGCCGACCAGATTGGGGAGTCCGCTGGTGCCGTTCAGCACCGGGATCGGATTGATCGCATTGGGGTTTGCCGAGGCTGGGGTAGTCGCAACGAGGAGCAAGGCCGAAGCTCCTGCCAGTGCCGATAGCAAGGCGGACGCGGTCTTGTTCAAGTCTCAGGGCCCTCCGGTTCTGGCCGAAGTGGCACGATACGCGGCCCCCACCTCGTGTGTCGTGTCACATTCGGCTGGCTGGCAAATCGTTCAAGATGCTAACAGCGAAACCGGTGAAATTGGTGGCTTGCGTGATTCGTCAGGACAGTTGTAAGCGTCGTGCTACCTGAATTGTGATCAGCGACGACGAGAAATGGCTTGCCGCAGAATCAATGGCAGCTGGGTGGCTCGCTCGATGGCGAACGCGCGGCGAGCCGAGGCGTGCCAGGAGCGATCGAACAGTTGTTTTGCCCCTGCGACGGCGTGCGGGGAGCGGATGGCGATTCGATCGGCGAGCTTTTCCGCCGCCGCGACCGGGTCCGCGGTCACCTCGGTGACCAGGCCGATCCGCTCGGCGTAGGCGGCGTCCACGATATCGGCGGTCATGGTGAGCAGCAGTGCCTTGTCGACACCGATCAGGCGGGACAGCGTCGCCGCGCCGGTCATATCCGGGACCAGACCGTACTTGGCCTCCATCACCGAGAATTCCGCGTCGGCGCTGGCGAAGCGGACGTCGGCAGCCAGCGCGATCTGCAACCCGCCGCCGTAGCAGTGGCCGTGTACCGCGGCGATCACCGGCACCGAGAGCCGACGCCAAGCCCAGCAGGCTTCCTGGAAGGTATTGGTGCCCCGCCAGGGCAGCGGGATGAAGCCGCGGATGACGGCCAGCGGATCGCGGCTCGTCCCCGCGATATCGAGGCCACTGCTGAAACTCGGACCGTTGCCGGAAAGGATGACCGCACGGACTTCCTTGTGGTCTGCGACGGTATGCGCGGTCGTGACGAGATCGCGCAGCATCTCGATGGTCAGGCCATTGTGCTTATCCGGCCGGTCCAGCGTGACGTAGGCGCGGTCGTCGACGAACCGCAGCGCGATATTCGAGGCCATTCCCGAATCTTACCCGCGAGTCAGTTAGCGGGCATTGCTTGCGCGCATGCGCGTTTGTTCTAATCGAACGCAAGTTACCGTCAACATTGACGGTAAAGAGTGGAGGAACCATGCTGCCACCCGGATTGGACCCGCGCACGCCGGTACTCGTCGGCGTCGGACAGGTCGTGCACCGCAGCGGCGAGCCCGGACTGCCCGGACCGGTCGAACTCGCCGCCGAATCGCTGCGCCGCGCGGGCGCCGACAGCGGCACCGGGGATCGGCTATTGCGCTCGGCCGATCTGATCGCGGCGGCGGCCCCGGTCAGCAGGCCGTATCCGGATCTCGGCGCGTTGGTCGCGGCGGAACTGGGCGCCGCACCGAAGCGCGCACTGCAATCCGCGCGATTCGGCGGTGACGCGCCACAGCGCTTGGTCAATACCGTCGCGAAGGCCATCGCAGACGGACGGTGCGAGGTCGCGCTGATTACCGGGGCCGAATCGGTCGCATCCTGGAATGCGGCCACTCGCACCGGCGCCGCACTCGACTGGCCCGAGCAGGGCGAGGAGGTTCGGCCGACCGAGCTGATCGGCACCGAACGCGGACCCAATACCGAGATGGAGACCGCGGCGGGACTGTGGGGGCCGATCTATTTCTATGCGCTGATGGAGACCGCGCTGCGCGGACGGCTCGGCCTGAGCGAGGCCGCGCATCGCGAACGCATCGGGGGACTGTGGTCGCGGCTCTCGGCGGTGGCCGCCCGGAATCCGTATGCGTGGCAGCCCGCCGAACAGTCGATCGAGGATCTGGTGACGCCGTCGCGCGCGAATCGCATGGTGTCCTCGCCGTATCCGAAGTTGCTCGTCGCGAACCTGTCCGTGGATCAGGGCGCGGGGCTGATCCTGTGCAGTGCGGCGGCAGCCGATGCTGCGGGTGTGCCGAGGGACCGCTGGGTGTTTCCGCATGGTGGGGCGAGCGCCACCGACGAGTGGTACGTCTGCGAACGTGCGGATATGTCGAGTTCACCGGCCATTGCCGCGGCCGGGCGGGCCGCATTGTCGGGTGCGGGTATCGGCATCGACGATGTCGCGCATATCGATCTGTACTCGTGCTTCCCGGTCGCGGTGCAGGTCGCGGCCGAGGCGCTGGGGCTGCCGATCGACGATCCGGCGCGGCCGCTATCGGTCACCGGCGGACTCACCTTCGCGGGCGGCCCCGGCAACAACTACGCGACCCATTCGATCGCGACGCTGGCCGGTCGGCTGCGCGATGATCCATCGGCTTACGGCCTCGCGAGCGCACTCGGCTGGTACATCACCAAGCACGCCATCGGCGTCTACTCTGCTCGCCCGCCCGCGCGGCTCTTCCATGCGGACGAACCGGAAGTGCCTGTGGCACGGCGCGATACGGCGCCCGGCTACACCGGACCGGCCACCGTCGAGGCCTACACCGTCGCCTGTCGCAAGGGCCCCGCGCCCGAACACGCCGATGAACCCGAGGCCGTGGTGATCTCCGCATTGACTCCGGCCGGTGCCCGCATACTGGTTCGGGCATCCGATTCGGAAACCGTCGCGGCGTTCACCGACGGCGACCCGATCGGCGCGGAGGCCGATGTGATCGCCGCCGACAAGCTCACCTTGCTCACCGAGAGGACTGTCCGATGAATGATCTTGTGCTGGTCGAAAAGCGCAATGCGATAACGCTATTGACCGTCAATCGTCCGGAAGCCCGCAACGCCGTCAATTTGGCCACCGCGCAGGCCATCGAGGCGGCCGTCGACGAGTTCGAGGCCGACGAGGCCGCACGCGTGCTCGTGCTCACCGGTGCGGGCGGAACCTTCAGTGCCGGAATGGATCTCGTCGCGGCATCGAAGGGGGAGATGCCGATAACCCCGAAGCGCGGCCCGCTGGGCATTGCCGCGAAACCGCCTGTCAAGCCGATGATTTCGGCCGTAGAAGGTTTCGCGCTGGCCGGTGGTTTCGAACTCGCGCTCTCCGGTGATCTCATTGTCGCCGCGAACAATGCCCAGTTCGGTATTCCGGAGGTCAAGCGCGGTCTGGTCGCCGCGGGCGGCGGCGTACTGCGGCTGACCCAGCGGCTGCCGCGCCCCATGGCCGCGGAGCTGGCGCTCACCGGCGGCCGCATCGATGCCGAACGGCTCTACCAGCTCGGACTGGTCAACCGGCTCACCGAACCCGGCGCGGCACTCGACGGCGCTTTGGCCCTGGCGGCTGAAATCGTCGCGGCCGCACCGCTTTCGGTGGCCGCGAGTAAGCGGATCATCGACGAATCGCCGGATTGGTCCGTCGCGGAGGGGTTCGCCAAGCAGGGCGAAATCGCGCTGCCCGCGCTGTTCTCCAAGGATGCCGCCGAGGGTGCGCTGGCCTTCGCGCAGAAGCGCGAACCCCAGTGGCAGGGACGCTGATCCGATGCCCGAACGCGTCCGGGAGACGCAGGCGCAGCGGCGCTCGCGCATGCGCACGCGGCTCCTGGACGCCGCGGTGGAGGGTCTGGTCGAGGTCGGCTACGCGGGTACCACCACGCTCGAGGTGCAGAAACGGGCCGGGGTTCCGCGCGGCACACTGCAACATCACTTCCCGACCAAGGCAGACCTTCTCGCCGGTGCCGTAGAGCATCTGGCCGAGCGTCGATTCGCCCAGCTGACAAGGGAATTCGAGGCGATCCCGGCCGATGCCGATCGCCTCGAAACGGCGGTCGAGCTGACCATGCGCATGTTCACCGGACCGTCGTTCTGGGCGGCGCTGGAGATGTGGGTCGCCGCGCGCACCGATCCGGAACTGCTCGCGGCCTTCCTGCCGCTGGAGTATCGACTGTTCGACCTGATGCACAACAGCATTCGCGACATCTTCCGTCAGGAATTCCCGGACGATCCGCGCGTGCCGACCATTACCGAATTCACCATCGAGATCATGACCGGTCTCGCCATGCGTGTGCTGCTCACCGGCGATCTGGACCGGAACCGAATCCTGCGGCACCGCTGGGGAAATGCGGTCCGGATCCTGCTCGGCGAGGCGGATCCGGCAACGTTGACGCGAGCGGTCAGGGATGTGGGCTGATGGTGTCGAGCAGAACCTGCGCGCAGCCGGCCGGATCGTCGAAGAACGGGGTGTGGCCGCTGCCGTGCAGCGTGACGTGGCGGGCATTGGGCAGCACGGCGCGTGCCTTCCTGCTCTGGGTGGCGTAGGTCAGCAGGATATCCCGGTTGCCCCAGGCGATGGTGACGGGAATGTCGGCCAGCGCACCGATTTCGTGCAATTCCGCATCGGTGAAGGAGGCGAGGGCGGGCTCGAAACCGGGTGCGTCGGCCGCGTCGGCGGCGGTGTCGATGGCCACCTGTGGATCCAGCGCCCACGGCTTGCCGAAGATCAACGTCAGGAATGTGGTGCGGCCCGCGGCGGTGCCGAGCACATCGGGCAGCCACCGGCGCAGCACCCGGGCGAGTTGGCGGGATCTGCCGAGCGACTGTTGGCACCACACGCGGCCGGGGGTGTCCCAGAATCCGATCGGCGAAAAGGCCGTGACCGAGCGGGCCGCACCCCGTGCGCCGAGGTTCAGGCTGATGAGTCCACCCATCGAATTGCCCGCCAGGTGCGGGCGCTCGATGCCCTGATCGCGCAGGAAATCGGCGAGCGCTTCGGTGAGGGTGTCGACGGTGGTGTGCTCGATCGGCGCGGACCCCGCGAAGCCGGGCAGATCGACGGCGATGACGTCGAAGGATTCGGCGAGAGTGCCGATGATGGGCTCCCACACCTGCCAGCGGCTGCCTACGCCGTGCACCAGGACCAGCGGTTCCCCCGCGCCCACCCGGTGGTGGTTCAACGTCGTCATATCTGTGACCGTACAGCGATTCGCAGCCGCCGGACCGAGATTTCCGGCCACGACCGGACCGGATTTCCGCTGGCAGTCGGCCGAAACGGCGGTACGATAAATGGTATGGCAACGCGTAAGGTCACCCTTTCGCTGGACGCGGCGTCCTGGGCCTTCGCCGAACAGGCGGCGGCCCGCGCGGGGATGTCGCCATCGGCGTGGATATCGAAAGCAGCGCGTCGCGAGGCGGTGCGGACCGGTGTCGGTCCGGTACCCGATGTGACGGCCCTGGCCGCGGCGGACGAAGCGGAGCTCGCCGCCGCCGAGGAGGCGATGCGTGCGCAGGGGTGAACTGTGGCTCTATCACCCACACGGTTCGCCGCGGCGCCGTACCGTCGTGCTCATCAGCAGCGATGGCATCAATGAATCACCGAGGCAGTGGCTGATCGCCGCCGAGATCGTCGACGAGGATCCGCAGGACATTCTGGCCGTGCCCGTCGAGCGGCACGGTTGGGTGCATGCCGGGAATATCGGTCGCATCTATCGCGGCTGGCTGGCCGAGCCCATCGATGAGATGGAAGCGGATGCGCTGGATCGGTTGGATACCGCATTGCGCGCGGCCATGGACCTTTAAACCACTTTTCGATTGGGAAGCCGATCGCTCGGCTACCGCTGGGCGTCGTACGGCATTATCGTTGCGGCGCCACGCGGTGGCCATAGATACAGACTGAATCGAGAAGAGGAATCAGGTGCGGACCTTCCTGATCGCCGCAGCGCTCGTCGCGCTGCCGGTACTGGCGGCGTGCGGAAACGACAAGGCCGCGGACCAGCCCGCGGTAACCCAAGCGGACCTCGCCAAGTCGCTCCAGGACAAGGGGCTCAAGGACAAGAACCTGGCCGACTGCGCCGCCAAGCTCTATGTGGACCAAGGCATTTCGCAGGAGGGCCTGCGCAAGATGGTCAGCGGCGAATACGACGCCAAGGCCGCCGACGCCAACAACTTCGGTATGAGCCAGTCCGATGCCGACAAGGCCCGCGAGGCCAACACCAAGATCTTCACCGAATGCCGCTCGAAATAGCGGGTTGATCAGCCTTTACGCGCCCCGGACCCGTTGGGTTCGGGGCGCGTTCGGCCGACTGGTCAGGCGGCCGCGCAGTGCGTCGATGGCGCCGGAATGACCAGGTCGATGAGATAGCGGTCGGCTGCATTCGTCGTGCAGGGCGTGCGGTCGTAGATCCCGTGGCCCCAGCCGTCGTAGGTGAGCAGGGTGGAGTCGGGGATCTGGGCGGCTACCCGAGTTGCCCATTCGTACGGGATGGCCGGGTCGTGGCGGCCATTGATGACGAGAATCGGTGGGGCGCCGTCGATCCTCGGGCGGTGTGGGGGATTCTGCGGAGCGGTCGGCCAGGTCGAGCAGAGAGTGCCTGCGGCCCAGGCGAAATGGGCACGCAGCGTCGGGGTGGCGGCGTTCTGTTCGTGCCATTGCCTGATCCAGTCGTCCTGATCGGCGATATCGAATTTCCAATCGGCACACACGATGGCCTCCGGCGTTGCCGCGGGTCGGCCTGATCGCTGGACTGCGGCGGATTGCACCGGGGTCGCCGGTTGAGCGGCCAATGCCTGTAGGGCGGCGGTCAAACCAGACCAATCGGGGCGGTAAAGCCGTTGTGTCACTTCGATACTCAGATCGATCGGGCCGATTGCCCGGTTCGGATCGGCCGAGTCGTGCAGCGTTCCCTGTGCGGCCCTGTCGAAGAGGTCGCCGTAGATCCGGTGCACATCGGTACCGTGCAGCGCACATGTCCGGTCGCGATCGCACCACGCCGCGAATTCGTCGAAAGCGTCTTGGCCACCGCGTGCTTCGGTGGCGAAGAAGCCGCGGCCGTCGAGGCTGTGATCGTCAACGCTGTCCATCAGCAATGCGCGCAGCCGCTGCGGGAACAGTTCCGCATACGCCTGCGCGAACATGGTCCCGTACGACCGGCTGTAGACGCTGAACCGATCGACTCCGAGCGCAGCCCGCAGAGCTTCCACATCGCGCGCGACGCTGACGGCATCCAGATGGTCGACGAGCGGGCCGGTATGTTCGCGGCAACTCGCTGCGAAATCTCTTGCATAGGAGCGAATTTCATCGAGTCGACCACCGAGGTCGGGCACCATATTCGGCCGGTGCGCGGCAAGTCCGCCGTCGCAGCGCAGTGGGTGACTACGCCGCACCCCTCGCGGATCGAGGCTGATGATGTCGAATCGCGCCCGCAGCTCCGGCGAGAACTTCCCGCCTTTCAGGATGTCGTCCACCCCGGAGGACCCGGGGCCGCCGGGTAGCGCGACCAGCGTCCCCAGCTTCCGCGCCGGATCGTCGGCCTTGTCCCGGATCACGGCGATATCGATCGTCGCACCATCGCGATCGGCCCAATCGATCGGCACAGTGACTGTCGCACAGTCGTATTCGGCATTCTCCTGGCAGGGTTGCCAATTCAGCGTCGGTGTCGGACTCGATGCGGAAGTGCAGGCGACCAGGGCGGCCGGTACCAGCGCGGCCACGATGGCGGCGCTGAACATAGTGCGGCGGAAGACCATGATGCCGATCGTCGCCTCGTCGCCTGCCCACCCACATCCCTCCGTCGAGCTATCCCGCACTGACACTCCGGTACTACGGGGCTGCGGCTGAAACTGCTGGTGGAGAAGGGTTTTGGCGATAGTGGCGCATAAGAAAAGGCTCCCGGCAACTTGCCGGGAGCCTTGTCCGAGCCGATGACGGGAATCGAACCCGCGCTGTCTGCTTGGGAAGCAGAAGTTCTACCATTGAACTACATCGGCAGACCCCGAAGGGTACGTCCGAGACTGTAGCAGAATCGTCCGGCGGCCGGTAAAAGTCCAGGTAGATGTCGCTGACCTGCTTTGATGCGGACAGGCAGTGGCGACCGCGGGTGGCCACCGGATCGTGGTCGGCGCCGGCACCCCGCCGCGATGCGCGGCGCAGCGAACTCGCGGCGTCCGGCATCGATGTGATGGAATATCCCTTCGAAACCGATTCGCCAATTCGGCGAAAAAGCGAAGATCGCAATGCGGCTGTCGTGTGTTAACAATAGAATTGAATTTATATAGATTTGCCATCTTTGTATTGCAATTCGGCAGGTTTATACATCACGTGTATTATCGGCGTTTAGAGTATTTGGTCATGGAATCCGGGGGCGAAGGTCCCTGTGTTGCAACACGTTGCATTCCGCCTGCCGATGTGCCATGCCTCTCGAAGCAGAGTCGGGAGATCCGCAGGTCGCCACTGCGAATCGGGTGAAAATTTCACGGTGCAGATTCCGGAATGTGGGTATACATCGGCGAATGATTCGGCTTAGACTGGCCGTGGTCGGGGTTAGAGGAAAGTTCAATGACCGTTCTGCGACCACAGCTTCACCCCGACCGGGGGTCGAGCGGAGTAACCGAGCCGGACGTGTCAGCAATAGCGCAGATACCGTTGTCCGCTGGGCAGCGTGGGTTGTGGCTGGCGCAGAAATTGAGTCCGGATGTGCCGATATGCGAGGCACAATATATCGAGTTGCGTGGCGATCTCGATGTCGAGCTACTGCGCGAAGTCTCGATACGAGCCGGCCAGGAGTTCCAGTCGGGCTACCTGCGGCTGGTAGAGGTGGACGGCGAGCCGTACCAGTTGTTCGACCCGTTGCTGCATACGACGGGGCGGTTGATCGATGTGCGCGGCGAGCCGGATCCTGTTGCGGCGGGCTTGGAGTGGATGCGTCGGGAGTACACCAGACCGCTCGACATGACACGGGACCGGTTGCTCGGATCGGCGATTGTGCAGGTCGGGGACCATCATTACCTGCTGTACCTCAAAATCCACCACGTCGCGATGGACGGCTACGCCGGAGTGCTGATCGTGAACCGCATCGCCGCGCTGTACACAGCGGCGGTGCAGGGACGGCCACCGGAGCCGAACCAAGCGGCGGACCTACGCACGCTCTTCGAGGCCGACCGCAGCTATCGGGAGTCGAAGCGATTCGCCGACGACAAGGAATACTGGCTGAACAGACTCGCCGATGCGCCGGACGAGTCCAGTCTCGTCGCCGGGCACGCACCTGCCCGCGCGGACAGTACGGTCGCAACCGCCGAAGTTTCGCCGGAGACGGTACAGCGGATCGGTGATTCCGCGAAAGCGCTGAACGCGAGCCCGGCCGCGGTGGTGATCGCCGCATTCGGCTGCTACTTGGCCCGGATGACGGGCCGCGACGAGGTCATGGTCAACATCCCTGTTTCGGGCCGCACCAACGCCGTACTGCGGCGGTCCGGCGGGATGTTCGTCAATGTCGCACCCCTTCCGCTCGCGCTGGGTCCGGGCGATACCGCGGCGACATCGACGCGGCGGGTGCAGTCCGATCTGGTCGGGGCATTGCGGCACCAGCGGTGCGGCCTCACCGATATCCGTGCAGCTGCCGGATACCACGGCGGACAGCGACGTTTCGCGGGCCCGGTAGTGAATGTCATGTTCTTCCACCAGGAGATCCGGTTCGGATCGATGAGCGGGGAGTTCCATATCCTCAGCTCGGGGCCGGTCGACGATTTGCTGATCGACCTGTATCAAACCGGGGACCCGCCGCGCACGATCCTGCACTTCCTCGCCAATCCCAACCTCTATACCGACGCCGAACTGTCGGCACACTGCACCAGATTCGGGGAGTTCCTCGATGTGTTCGCGGCCGATCCGGACGCCGCGCTCGAGCAGATTCACCCCGCCAGCATCCGTGATGGCGCCCTGATCAAGCGTCGCCAAGAGAATCTGGCGTTCTGGCAAGCCGCGCTCGCGGATCTTCCCGAGGATCTTCACCTGCCATTCGATCGGCCGCGGCCGGAGGTGCCGTCGAATCGCACCGCCACCGCACGGTACCCATTGCGTGCCGATCTGGTTCCCGCGTTGGAACGGTACGCGCGGCAGCACAACTGGTCACTGTTCACCGCGATCCATGGCACGCTGGCGGTTCTGCTCGCCCGGCTGAGCGGTACCACCGACATTCCGATCGGCACACCGATCACCGCGCACGGTGGCGGCGCGCTCGACGATGGCGTCGATACTCCGGTGCTACGGACCGAGATCTATCTCGATGAATCGTGCGCCGACCTGCTCGGCCGCGTCGAACAAGCCGATCTGGACGCCTTCGAACATGCCGATATTCCGTTCGAGCAGGTGCTGGATGAACTCGTTCCGCAGCGGTCCCGGCATCCGGTGTGCCAGGTGATGTTGGCGGTGCGGGATGTGGAGCCGGATCCCGAACTGTCGGCGGTCGATCTGCCAGCTGCAGCATCCCGCTTCGACCTGCAGTTTCTCCTGTCGGCCGACCAGGACAGCGGCGCCGCGACGATAGCGGTCACCTACGCCCTCGGCCTGTTCGATGCCGCGACCGTCGATTCTGTTGTCCGTCGGTGGATTCGGATTCTGGAGTCGATTGCCACCGATCCGAGTGTGCCTGTCGGGTCGATCGACGTACTCGAACCCGCTGAGCGAGCTGATCTGCTGACCCGCTCCGGTGTCCCGTCGGCTCCGCCCACCACGTTGCCCGACCTGCTGACGGCGGCAGCCGCGCTCGATCCCGACGCCACCGCGATCGTGTGCGACGGACAACAGTTGAGTTACCGACAGTTGGACGAACGTTCCAACCGGTTGGCGCGACAACTCATCCAACACGGCATCGGACCAGAAGACATCGTCGCGATCGGAATCCCACGCTCCGCGGACTCCGTGCTCGCGGCATGGGCGGTCACCAAAACGGGAGCCGCCTTCCTGCCGATCGACCCGACCCACCCCACCGAACGCATCACCCACATGATGACCGATTCGAAAGCAGCAATCGGTTTGACCGTGACATCTGTCCGCGCACAGTTACCCGACAGCACGGACTGGTTGATATCGGACAACCCCGGCACTTCCGACGACCAGCCGACCACGGACGGTCGGCCCGTCACCGACCACGACCGGGTTCGTCCGTTGCGGATCGACGATATCGCCTACGTCATCTACACCTCCGGATCAACCGGACTACCCAAGGGTGTCGCGGTCACCCACCGCGGACTCGCGAACTGCGCCGCAGAACATCGGGCTGCGATGGGCGTCGAACCCGGCTCCCGGACGTTGCATCTGGCGTCACCGAGCTTCGACGTGTCGGTACTGGAGATGCTGCTGCCTTTGCCCGCCGGCGCGGCCATGGTCATCGCACCCAAGGACGTCTTCGGCGGTGATGAACTTGCCGCGCTGCTCGACCGCGAGCAGGTCAGCCACGTTCTCGTCTCACCTTCGGTGCTGTCCACGATCGACCACACCCGTTGGCCACTACCGGATCTGAAGTATCTGATGGTCGGCGGCGAGGACTACGGCACCGAACTGGTCGAGCGCTGGGGCATCGACCGCGTGGTGCTCAATGAGTATGGTCCAACTGAAACAACCATCGCCGCGACGCTGATCTCGCCGTTGGCAGCCGGACAGCTCGTCACGATCGGTGGTCCGATCCGTGGGGTCTCGGTATGGGTCCTCGACCAGCGGTTGCAACCGGTTCCGGTCGGTGTGGCTGGTGAGTTGTATATCGCGGGGGATCTCCTCGCCCGCGGATATCACCGGCGCGCAGG